>NZ_JADEWU010000025.1:0-73846 GCF_015207485.1 Planktothrix mougeotii LEGE 06226 | reverse complement strand
TAGCCTTTTTGCTTGCTGGGGGTTTTTGTCCAGATAGTCTCTTAATTTACTCATCTCTCCCGGCGGGTAAAATTCCATTTTACCATCTTTATACCCCCTTCCCTTTTCTATTTCGGAGATGTCTAATGCAAATCGCCCAAAACCCAGGAACCCATTCCAGAGGCGATCGACCAAATGATGCGCTACAACGAACAGCGTGGCTACAAAGGCGAAGGCAGTCCCCCCCTGTTCTACTTCAATCAATTTATCATTGCCACCTGCCGCGATGAAGCCAAATTTGGAACCATTACCACCCACACCGAAAAATACTTTTACCGTTGGTCAGACCCCTACCCCCGCACCCTGGAAGACCTAGAGCATGGCAGCAGTTCCCCCAACCAACAGCAGCGCCTTGTTGCCGGAATGCTTGACCCTGACAACCTGTTAGAGATTATTCGCAACTTCACCCTCTTCGCCGTAAACGACAAAGGGCAGACTATCAAAATTGTCGGGCGTTACCAGCAATTTCGCGCCGTCAAAAAAGCCGTGCAACGCCTGCTCAACGGCAAAACCCCACGGCAACGCAGTGGCATTATCTGGCATACCCAAGGGTCAGGCAAATCCCTGACGATGATGTTTATGGTTCGGGCGATGTATCGCCACCCAAACCTGTGCCAGTGGAAAGTCGTGTTTGTCACAGATCGCACTCAACTCCAGCAACAACTCACCGAAACCGGGCAGGGGGTCGGCTTCACTGTCAAAACCGCCGATAGCATCGCCCAACTGAAAGAACTCCTTCGTAGCGACTCCTCCGACCTCGTGATGGCGATGATCCACAAATTCCAAGAGCGTGACCTAGAGGAAATCTTTCCTAGACTCAACCCCAGTACCAACATCCTGATTATGACAGATGAGGCCCACCGCTCTCAATACACGCTTTTGGGGACAAACTTGGATCAAGCCCTACCCAACGCCACCCGCATCGGCTACACCGGAACCCCCATCGACAAAACTGAAAAGGTTTTTGGGGACTACATCGACAAGTACACGATGCGACAATCCATTGAAGATCTAGTCACCCTTCAGATCGTCTATGAAGGACGCACCCACAACGCCGAAGTCCCCGACCAGAAGGCACTGGATACAGCTTTTGCAGATGTTTTCAGTGATTACAACCTCCAAGAGCGTCTGCAAATCCTGGGCTATGGCTCACGGGATGCTTACCTAGAAGCGGAACCCGTCATTGCCGAGAAAGCGAGGGACATGGTAGCCCATTACGTGCAGCATATTTTTCCCAATGGCTTCAAAGCCCAAGTAGTTGCCACCTCCCGCGATGCAGCCGTGCGCTATAAAGAACAACTCGATGCGGCCCTCGCCGAGCAAATCACCCAGTTAGAAGCCTCCAACCCCCACAACATCAACATCAACCAACTGAAACGAGTCAAAACGGATGTGGTGATTTCTGGTGGACATAACGACCCACCGCACCTCAAGCCCTATACCAACCCCTCAAAACACAAAACTAGCATCAAAAGCTTTAAGCTTCCCTTTGATGCTGAAGATAGCGGCGTGAACGGGGATATCGGCATCATCATTGTCAACAATATGCTACTAACGGGATTTGATGCCCCAGTAGAGCAGGTGCTTTATCTGGATCGCATCATTCAAGCCCACAACCTCTTACAGGCAATCACCCGTGTTAACCGAGTGAGTGGCGAAGCCAAGGAAAAGGGTTTTGTGGTGGATTATGTAGGCATTGGACATCATCTCAAACGAGCGCTCGATAACTACGACAAGCGGGAACAGCAGGAAGTCGAGGATACCCTTAGTTTCCCTGAAGAGGAAATCCGCCAGTTAGAAACCGACTATCGCGCCATTATGGAGTTGTTAGCCCATTATGAACTCACCGACCTCACGGATTTAGATGCCTTCTATGATGTCTTCTATGACGAAGATATTCGGTTTGAGTACATCTTGGCGTTCCAAAAGTTGACCCGCAGCCTCAACCTGGTCTATCCCGCTAAAGAAGCTTTGCAATACTTTGCTGACTACAAGAGCCTGACTGAAATCAACGCCAAAGCCAAGGCGCATTTTAATGATAATCGCCTTAGTATGAAAGGGATTCCAGACAAGCTCCGACAAATTACAGATGTTCACCTAGAATCGAGGGGCGTTAGCCAAAAAGTGCAGCCGATCTCAATTTTGGATGACAAATTTGAAAGTGAAGTCGTCACGACCCATCAACGCACCAAAAACAAAGCAGCTGCTGTCGAACACGCCCTCCGCCATCACATTGACCTCGATCTTGATGATGATCCAGACCTACAAGCCTCATTTGCCGCCGCCCTCGCTGCAATCTTGGAACAATTCAAAGACAACTGGGATAGAATTTACGAGGAACTGGAGAAACTACGCCAACGCCTAAAGGAAGCAGAAAACGAACCTACCTATGGGTTGCACAAGAAGAAGCAAATGCCTTTTTTTCGGATGTTCAAACGGGAATGTTTTGGTGAAACAGATGTCGATGATGATATGATTTCTCAGACCGTTACCCTGATTCAGCAAGTGTTTATTGTGATCGAACGAGAACTGCAACTAGCAGGCTTTTGGGAAAGTATCCCAGCCCGCAAAAAACTAGAGGCAGAAATCCAGAAAATCCTTTTATCTCCAGAATTCAGTTCAATTCCTAACCTTTTTCAAAACCGCAAACAAATTATTGCCAAAGTTATGGAAGTAGCTGAAAAAAATAGCGATCGCATCCTTTACGCCGATTAACTATGCAGCTTGACTACAACGTTATTTATTCCTCTCGCCGCAAAACGCTGTCCATCACGGTCGAGCGCGATCGCACCGTTGTCGTTAAAGCACCTACAGGCACACCCCCAGAAACAATCCAAAAGGTCGTCGAATCTCGCAAGCAGTGGATCTATGAGAAAATCCACCACGAGCAGAAATATCGCCCCCCTCTGCATCCTCCGGGTAAGGAATTGGTTAACGGGGAATCCTTACTTTATTTAGGATGTAGCTATAGACTAGAATTGGTCGATTCCGTTGACGATATTGCCCTGATCGAGAACCGCTTTCTAGTGCCGACTCATCAAACACAGAAGCGTGGCGCAGTTTTTCGCCAGTGGTATATCCAGCAAGCAAACGAAATTATCTTACCCCGCGTTCAACACTACGCCGAACGTTTAGGAGTGTCGTTTAACGAAGCCAAAATTACGGATAGTAAGTACCGATGGGGTTCTTGCACCACCACCGACAATGTAACCTTGAATTGGCGACTGATCAAAGCCCCTATGTTTGTGATCGACTACGTGGTTGTTCACGAACTCGCGCACTTCTTGGAACCTAACCACACACCTCGCTTTTGGGGTATCATCCGCTCCCAAATCACCAACATGGAGAAAGCTAAACATTGGCTCAAGGTTCACGGCGAAATGTTAGAACAGACTCTCTAATCGGCTTCCTCTATACTTTGAGGATGAGGAAGAATTACTGGTTTTAGGAATAAAGCGATCGCCCCAGTGCAGACTGTCCAATAACGAAATCATCAGGTCTATAGTATGTAGTATGTATGATTACTAATGAAAGTTGTAAAATATTAACGATTATTCTCAGTAATTTCCTCAAGTTTAAGGTTGTATTGCGCCAGAAAATAAACTTAATTTAATCCGTATAATTACTCTTTCCTCAAGCCCGATTTATCTGTATTCTCAAAAGTATACCCACATCTTTTACAACTGATCTCATCCACTGGAGCAACAATCTATGCTGCTTCGGGAGTACTGAACAATTTTATGGAACTTAGAAAGTTTTTCGCTACTCTAGGTTGAACTTTTTTCCATTGATGGTTGCTCAGGGATGAAGTTGTCAGTATCCCCAATTTAAAATTGAGTTTATCCCCCAATTTATCACAAGTTATTCAGTGGGGCCGATGCGCTTTTAAATCTGCAATCGCTTTTTTAATATTTTATCAATTAAAGATATGCAACCTAAATCTGTTGAGTTACAAAGTCGCTTAGAAGGGTTAACAAATAGCTTTTTACAGCTTAGTCACAATTTATCTGAAGCGACCCAAAAGTTAGAACAGTCTTTGATTCCTCCCGCATTAGATCTGGCTGAACATATTGCTAATAAACGACAAGACTTTGAAGATCTCCGCCGTCAAGCTGTCGAGTTGGCGCAATCTTTAGAAGTATCTACTACCGAGCTTGAAAATATTATTTCTATTCATGACTTAGAAGCCGTATTAAAAGCGATTCATAAAGCAGAAGTAGAAGAAATTATTGATACCCGACAACAAGCTTTAGATATTTTAGAAAAAATTTTAAAAATTAGTTCTAAGGATAGCGCGGATTTTCTCCTCTTAGAACAATACCTAACACAAGCTTCCCAATTGCGTAATTTAATCTTAAATAACGCAGACAGTGTCTTAAATGCTGAAGTAAAAGCATTAATATCCGGTGAACATCATCTCGTACAACTGCTCACACTGATTTTAGAACGAGAGTCTCCAGATTATCAACGGTTGGCAAACTTGCAGGCATCTGTCGTTCAGTCTTGTGGAATGCCAATTGCAATAGCCGCGTTAACAGGAAAACTGTTTTTAGAATCCGAATCAAAATTTATAAATGAAGAAACACTAACGACATCTGAACCGATAGAACCCGGAGAATCTAGTAATAATCCAGTGGTTCAAGAACCAACAATTTCAGAGCAAACAGAAACTAAAAGTCATGATTATAAAGAAATTAAAGAAGAAGAAAAACCCACTGATTCTTTAACTAATAATAAATTCTCTGCCCCATCTAATATCTGTGCGAAAGCTCAAATAGATGCTCAAGAAATAGCAGGATCGCTATTAAAAAGTAATTTACAAGACAATGAAATTGTCATTCAAAATTTAATTCTGAAACTCATTAATAATCAAAAATTAAGCCTAGCTTTTAATCTAGCTTGGGATTTAGAAAGAGAATTTCCCAATTTTCAAGTTCAACTCCCGTCTTGGATGATTCGAGCCGTTATTTTAGGTCATCATGTCCGTTATGAACTCGGAACCGGAGAAATTGCCAATATCTTAATGGATGATTTTGCGAATTTTAACAACAGTTTGTTCACTCACGAAGGAGAGTGGAATCAAACCATTAGTTTACTTTTAGCAGCTTCAGCCCTGCGTCCGGCGTTACTGGCTCCTAATACGGATGCTTCACAAATTCTTTTATCATTACGACTCGGAGAAGGACTTAATCAACTTTATGAATACTGCCAAATTATTGCTAGCTACGGTTCTCAGCGTCTAGCTTTAGATGTTAAGGCAATTAAAACTGTTATTAGTGAGGAAGAATGGAATCATAAAATTACTGCTCTGAATCAAGAGATTGATGGGTGGTGTTCAGACGCACCAGGATTCCCCATGAGATCAACACAAGGTCGAAGAATCTGGAAAAAGTGGCTAGAGCCAGATGGACTAATTAATCAGTTATTGTCTCAGATCAAAGAAAAAAATTCTTCTTTACTGTTAAAAGAAACAACTCTAAATCAGGTTCAAGAAGTCAAGCAACAAATATCAACTTCTTTTACATCTTGTGAGTTAAGAAATCAAATTGAGTTAACGAAAAGACAATTAGGGGTTAACAGACAACGAGAAATTGATCAGGATGATATCCCTAAAATTTATAGATATGTTAATCAAGCGGTTGACTTTTGCCGTCGTTGGATTGATTTGCAAGAATTGCGTTTAGACCAAGGGAATGACTTTACTCAAAGACAAGCCAAACTAGCTGAAAAAATTAAACAAGAGCTTTCCAATTTACATGAAGCGGTTTTGGAAGAAATCAAATTTTTTGAGTCTAGAAATTCATCAATATTAATTCAGGCTGGAATTTCTTGTTGTCGAGCAGCCGTGCTGAATATTCAGAATTTGTTTGATCCAAATACTTCACTAACTACAACAGAAGCTGACCCCAAATATCTAATTTATGCAGATTTGCTGAGAATTCCTAGCCTATCTTTAAATGAAAATTGGATACCGGAAATCAGTGATCATTCCCTAGTTCAAGGAATTCTAGATTTAATTGATAAAAATAATTTTGATTGGCGACAAAATTTTATTAACCAAAGTGAGTTTAGGAATCATGAAGCAACCGAAAAAATTCTTGAGTATGTCCGGCTGAATTCTGAACTTTCGATTAATCTTGAAGAACTAGAACGGATGCGAGAAGAAAGCCTGCGAGAATGTCAGGATAGTTTAGTCCGAGATATCAAAGAGACTCGAAACCAAATTGAACAAGCTGTCGCTTTGGGAATTCTCAAAGAAGCTGATCGCTTTGATTATGTTGCCCAAATTACCCATATAGAAAAAGAAGTTGAAATCACACTTCGCTTTGATTTAAAACACAAGAACTTAGAATGTATTAAAACGGCGATTACTCAGAAGAAACAAGTCGCTATTGAACAAGTTCGCCAAAGATTAAATACACTTTCCCTAACGTCTGAACAGCCCAGCTATATCCGTATTCAAGAACTGTTAAACCAAGGCAATGTATTAACAGCAAATGAATATATTGACATGATATACCGAGGGGATGAAATTCCTAATATCGAAGTAGAAGTTAATAATTTTAGTGATTTTTTCCCAATCAAAGTTACTGAAATTGACAATTTTATGGAGGTCAATAATCCTCCATTTTTTATTCAAAAGGTACAAAAACGAGAAAATGTTTGTGGAATCAATTTAAGACGACCCTCTGGTTCTGCAACAAACAGAGCCGCTGAAATGCTCACGGCTTGGTTTTCCGTCAAAAAAGGCGGTAAATCTCAGCAAATTTCCCAAGAAGAAGCACGAACTATTTTAGTCAACTTAGGCTTTAACCCATCAGACATTAAAGTCGAACAAATGGGTGGTCGAACTTGGCTACAAGTCACCACAGAAACCATACGCAATAAAGAATTATGTCCGGTTGCAGGTTATGGTTCAGCGGCTCATGGCCAATATCGAATTCTTTGTGTTTGGGAACGACCCACAGCAGAAGACATTCAGAATGCAGTGGGAGAAACCTCTCACGGTACTCCAGCTTTTGTCTTCTTTTTTGGACGGTTGAGAGAACCCCGACGCAGAGACTTAGCACGGTTATGTCGAGAACGTCGTCGCACTTTTGTACTCATTGATGACATTTTAATGTTGTATCTTTGTGGGGCAGAAGAACCGCGACTGCAAGCCTTATTTAATTGTGCTTTACCGTTTACCTTTGTAGAACCTTATGCCACAACTGCGGGGTTAGTTCCTCCTGAAATTTTCTATGGACGGAAACAAGAACGAGACTCTATTATTAATCGGATGGGTTCTTGTTTTATTTATGGAGGACGACAGTTAGGGAAAACAGCTTTATTACGTTCTGTAGAACGGGACTTTCATGCCCCACAGGAGCAAAGAATTGCCTTATTTCTTGATTTAAAAGCCGATGGAATTGGGATTCACAGACCCATAGAAGATATGTGGAACTTGTTAGCTGAAGAGTTTAAGAAATTAGAGATTATATCCCGTAATATTACAACAAATATTGGTGCAGAAGGCCTGCTCCGAAATTTAGAAACTTGGTTAGAGCAAGATAAAAGCCGTCGTATTCTTTTGTTATTGGATGAAACGGACAAATTTCTGGAATCTGACGGACAAAATCACTTCAGTCAAACCAGTCGTTTCAAAGGTTTAATGGATAAAACAGAACGACGGTTTAAGGTCGTATTTGCCGGATTGCATAACGTTCAACGGACAACCCGCTTAGAAAATCATCCCCTTGCTCATTATGGAGAACCCCTTTGTATTGGCCCCCTTTTAGAAAATGGAGAATGGCGGGAAGCCAGAGCGCTGATCAAACGGCCTTTAGGGAGTATAGGCTATGAATTATCCGATGATTTAGTCACCCGAATTCTTTCTCAAACCAATTATTATCCGAGTTTGATTCAACTTTATTGTCAGGAGTTGCTCAGAGATGTGAATAAAAATCACTTAAGGGGATATGAGCGCAACAATACTCCACCTTATAAAATTCTAGACCATCAAGTTGATGAAGCCTATAAAAGCAAAAATCTTCGTAAGGCAATTCGCGATCGCTTTCTCTGGACACTCCAACTCGATCAACGGTATGAAGTGATTGCCTATTCCATCGCCTATGAATCTTTAACCAGTCAAGAAGGAATGGTCAATGGATTTTCTGTGCGTTCAATTCAGGATGTTGTTTTGTCTTGGTGGTCAGAAGGATTTCAAGGGAAATCTACCGATGAATTTCGCGCTCTTCTTGAAGAAATGGTGGGGTTGGGGATTTTGCGAGAAACCACTGAAGGAAAGTTCGCCCTGAGAAGCCCTAACGTTGTTTTGCTGTTAGGTACTGAAGCAGAGATTGAAGAACAACTGTTGAGCAGCCGTGAACCTTCTTTAGATTATGATGCGGAAATTTTTCGATCAGTATTACGAAATGACTTATCTCGTCCTAGCCCTTTAACGGTTCAACAAGAATCTGCATTGCGAAAACGAGAAAATGGAGTTTCTATCATTGTCGGTTGCCCTGCTGCTGGTTTACATGAATTGAAACATTTCTTAGTTTCAGCCGTTGGTCAGGAATTCTGGATCGAGATTGACCAAGTTTCTGAAACCACTGCTTTTACTAAACTATTAGGGAACATTGACAAGCGAGAACGCAACATTGATGGAACAACGATTGTATTTGTTTCATCAACTTGTAATTGGACTAAAAAATGGGTAGAAACAGCCCAAGCCAAACTCCAGAAATTGACCTCTAAACGATCATTTGTTCGGGTTATTTTTGTCGCTAACCCGCAAAAATTATGGGAATTAGTGAGTTCTGAGTCTCTAAATTTATTGGTATCTCAAGGAATAAGCCTTTTTAGTTTAAATCCTTGGCATGATGCTGCCTTGCGACAATGGTTAGAAAATTGTGATTTAGCGTTAAGTAAAGAAAAGAGAGAAAAAATTACTGAAATTACAGGAAATTGGTCAGTGTTACTTCAGCGTTTTTATCAACTTGCTAAATCGAGTCATCACTGCGAACCCCACTTACAAAAGCTGGCAGAGTCCCTCACTCAATCAGATGTCTTGGGTCAACTGGCTGGGCTGATGGGGCTTGATCAAACTCATTCCCAACAAAGGCAAATCTTACACGCTCTGGTCACGTTGGAAATTGCTTCTTGTGAAGAATTAATTACAGTGTTGGACGGAGTATCACCTGAAACAATCAACCAAACCTTTCAATGGGCGGAGTTACTAAGACTTATCAATTCTATTGGTAATGAAAGCTGGAGTGTTGATCCCCTAGTTTGTCGTATTCTCACATCAATTGGAGGATAAAACAGATGACTTGTTTTTGGTGGAAGCTTCCCAGTCCGAACTTATTTATCGATGAAGTTGTTCAAGACCTCAGAGATGGAAAAAATGTGATTCTCTGTTTACCTGAACACTTACCAGATGGTTTATCAAATGCGATTCAGTCGGGATTAGGTGATGATTGGGATTGGCATAATATTTCTGTTAGGGAGGAAAATGCCCTTGATCCTGTTCATTTCCTTTTTGAGCATTTTGTCGGAGAAATTAACCCTAATGAAATTCGCAATGCTCGGACATTAGCACAGCATGAGAATTTTTCAGGAAAAATTATTGGGTTGGATGGTTTAACTCCTGATATCTGGCCAGCTTGGAAAAAATTTCTTTCAGACTATGACCAACCCTGTCGAAATATCCCTAAGCTGTATCGCACTTTATTTTGTGTTTCGTTAGTGGGAGAACTTGCCCTCGATCCCCCTGAAGAGGATGTGAGTTTATCCCATCAGATTTGGAAGGGCATTGTGGATCGGATGGATATGATGTTATTTACGTCTGGACTTTTTCAAGGGAGAAGAATGCCCGATTTTCAAAAGCGTGTCGCGATCTCAGTGGTTACTAATCTTGGGCTTTGGGATTATGAAGTGAGTGAACGTTTAGCCGATGAAAAAATTGACAATATTCTTAAACCGTTCCCAATTCTTCAAGAGATAGCTGAGGAACGTCACTGGTTTGATTTAAGTCATAATCTCTCAGAAAGCTGGTGTAAAGGAATGACAAATCGGATGGAATTTGAAGAAGAAATTCATTCGGCTGTTTTAGTGGATGGGGTTTTAGATAAAATCGAAATAGAACGTCGGATTTGGAGTGGTGAAGTCGGAGAGTTATTACCCTTTGTTGAACAAAGACGGCATGATCTTCTTAAACTTCTAGATGGAGTTTTAAAAGTGCCGTTTAAAACTCCATTTGGAGAAGTAATTAAAGATGTAAAGGATTTAGAAATTGGTCATATTGAGTATCAAATTACTGAACCGTGTAAGCGCGTTAAACCCGATGTTCAACATTTAGTTAGACATCTCAAGGCAATTCGGAATTCCCTTTCTCATTTAGAAACAATTAACCCAGAAATATTATTGTGTCGAGAAATGACGAATTGGCGGCAAATATTAAAACAGTAATTAAGTCATTAATAACTTCGGTTAAGAGATATATTCTTAATTTAAAATTATCAATAATTTTTGAATAGTATTGATTCCTATTCCTTTTACCGCCAATAACTGAGACAAGTTATTAATGGCTTGATCCTGCATTGCCTGTTTAATTCGTTCTAAATAGGGATTTTTTAACCCCGTAATTTTTGCAATTTTTTCTGGGGATAAGGATAAAAATTTTAATTTTAAATCAGGAAAAATATCATCGGTTGAGAGAGGATCGTAAATGTAGATTTGGATAGGTAGGTTACATTGGATTAAATATTCCTTCATAATTTCTAAGGATTTTTCTTGAGGTATTCCTCCATTGTTAGCTCCTAAAACGGGGAAAGCAATAGAGGTTATTTTTTTCTCTTCGTAAGTATTGACAAATTTTTCTAATCCCAATTTAAGAAACTCAATCTCTGAGGGATTTTTCCAATGTTTTTTAGTCGGGAAATTGAGAATCCAGTGCTGTTGAGATTTATATAACCAAAGTTGACCAATCTCAAAAAGTTGTTTCTGGCAAAGTTCAACATAACGAGTGTACATTTCTGGGTATCGTAAGCGAAATTCTAAAGCAATACCTGCTCCCATGACTCCAACACAGTTAACTGTGTTGACTAAAGTTTGACACTGCGATGTAAATAAGTTACCTTTGATAATTTCAATGCTCATTTGTGTAAATTAGCCAATCTCGATTATTTTCTTGAAAATAGACGCTCATGTAAGTATTAGGTTTCCATTCTAATTTAATACAACGGGAAGAAATAATTTCAATTGATTCTCCTAAAGAAATTTTTGAGATATCACTAAAATCTGATAAAATTTGTCGTGATAAAGGTGAATCTGGAACAAAACGAAGTTTTAATTCTCCTTGAATCTTATTACTGTTAGCATAATTTTCAATATCAACCTTAATAAACGAATCATCCTCTTGAATTCTGACAGAAGGATTATTATGGTAGAACAAGCTTTTAAACTGTACAACTTCCGGCTCATAAAAAATTCGACTAGCATATTTTGAGTCTTTACCGATTAGATGTAATAAAGTTGCTTTATCTTGCTCAGTTCGGCAAATAATTGTGATATCTTCTAAATTTAATTGATTAAGTTCTAAGCATTGATGAACAATAAATTCTTGTTGAGCCGCTCTCATAAAAGTTTCTTTGCCTACTTGTTGTATTGTAGAGTAAACATGATCAAAGTCAAAATACTGTTCCACAAAACTTGAACTATTTCCATAATGTGAACTACTAGAAGCAAGGTTTCCATCACTCACCGCACATTGACTCCCATAAGCTTTTAAAACACCCTTTAAATTTAAGCGAAAAAAGACAGGTACAGGACAAAGCGCATAAATATCTCCCTGACGTTTGCCTAGAGTTTCATTATGCCACTGAGTCGGTGTTTGGGGTCGAAAATAAAACCGTGCAAAGTCTTTTACATCCTCTGATGTACGACCAATTAAATTTTCACCTGCGGAGTTTTTAAAGTTTGTACATTGATTTCTAGCGAGTAAGCTTTCGCTTTTAATAATAGAAACAGCATTCTCGATATGAGTAAAATGGTATATATATCCTTTCCAACTTGACCCTTGAGAAGCGAGTCCGGTTATCAATATTTGTGCAAAGGCGTCTAGTTCATGGGGCGATCGCGATAACGAAAAATCATTTTGTGTACAATTGCTTTGGAACTCAAAGTTAGGCTCGTTGTACTCTATAAATTCTTCAGGTTCTTCTGAAATAGTTTCTCCTCGCTTAATTGCAATGAGTAGCATTAACTCAAGAGTCTCTAAGATACTAGAATCATTGATTATCCATGAACCTGCACGGTTTTCGTAGATGTTTGTTGCTAATTTATCCCGCCTTTCTCCAGAAAAGAGATAATTATGGACAGCTTGACGTTTTTCTGGAGTCTCTGCCTGTAATGCCCATTTTGTAAGTTCTTCAATAGAAATAGTCTCTCTTTGCAAACGACAAGCCCAAAAGAAATTTAACCCAGAATCTTGATAATCAAAATCCAAGATTCGTTGGTCTGGTGCAAACCCGACTAATAACATTTCTTCTGAGGAATTAGAGCGATCGCAAAGTAACTGTTGACAAGGTAAATAAGTCTTTGCTTTCGACATAAACTCAACTTCTTGTAAGAAAATTTGCAGTTGATCCTGTTCTGAGGGTATTTTTAAATTCTTTAAAAAATCTTTCGTGATCAGTGTGCCGATTTGCTTTGCTTCTGAAGGTGATACACGGGGTGACTGAGCTCCGATTTCTGTTTTTAACGCATCAATTAAGTGTAGATCACTGACTGGATAACACTGGGAATCAAACGGATCTCTTAGAAGTTCTTTTACATTTTTCCATTGATTTTTGGCAATCAATTTATTCTGATAAGTCTGTTGAAACCGTGACCAATTTGCAACTTTTAGGAAACACTCAGGTTCTAAAAGTTGACCTGTTACCTGATAGCGAATTTCATCCACTAAAAGCAATTGACGAAAGTTCCCAGACAACCCACTGGGTAAAGCTTTGCCATGAGTAATCAGATATCCCATACCCCGATCGCCTGCCAAGATGCGGCGGATCATATCACGTCCCTCACTGGGATCTCGTTTCTGCCAATCAAGGGCTAACTCTTGCCAGAGAAAGTTCCAGAATTCATACAGGTCAACCGTTTTAAGCATCAATGTCTCTGCAACGGCTTGCCAGTTTTCCTGACTAGCACGCAATAAGCGACAGAGAACTTCCCCCAAGGCGATCCCGATGCGATCAGCCAACTCGCAGTTACGGACTGAAGATTTGACTAAACTTTCTCGTCCTGTTGTAATTTCAAAGTTAGCATTGATGGCAAAACCCAGGAAAAGGTTCTCTCGCGTTGGTGCTGTTACCCAGAAAGTCGGCACATTTTTAGGAAGTCCTCGACTGAGACAACCATCTTCTTCAGTGAAACCTAACAACAGTGTGGCTGCTGCATCTCCTTCAGTTTTTAGACATAGAAATACACACTTTTTATTGTTTTTGAGGATGATAGGAGACTTTGCAATTTCAACCCCAGGGATACTAGAAATAATTTTCGTTTCCCAACCCATAATTACGGGCTGATGATGTTCTTTGATGAGCTTAAACTGTTTAATTCCCCTCGAAAATACAAGCAGAATATTAGCAAGTTCTAAGAAAGGCTCGATCACGTCTTGTATTGAAGAGTTTTCCTCAAGCTCCAGTTCGATGATAGTAGCATCAGATGGTTGAATATAGCCTTGTAATTTTTCTCTTAAATCTCTTGCTTTTGCTGGCTTGAGTCGTGATGGAATTAATCCTCCCTCAACCGTAAAACCCAAATTTTTACTCAAAACGCAGGGTTGCTGACAAACCAGATAAACACTCTTAAATCCTAATCCAAATTTACCCGTTACACCTTCCCCTTTATCAGAAATATTGAAGGTAAGCATCTTTTCTAAATCTCGATCAAACCCTCTCTGGCGATATTGTTTTTCAGGATAATTCGGATGTTGGAAACAACCGATGGGTCTACCCGCATGGATAAATAAAAGCTGATTTTTTTTAGCAACGATAACAAACTCTTTTCTGGCGGTTTCGGGTTGTTGTTCCTGGGACATTTGCATCCACTCAATAACCGCATCATCAGCATTTTGAAATAATTCAAAGGGAATACTTTGGGGACGGTATCCATGTAGACTAATTTTAGCTCTGACCGCCTGCAACAAATCATCTCGAAGGGATTCTGCTTCAGCCGATTCTGTTTCTAATAAATTCGATAAGTCAAACACTAATAGTTCGATTTTCCGTTCAATATTTTCTACGGATTTTTTCTGCTGTTTTAATTCAGCTTTCTGATGTCGTAAGTCATCCCATTGGCTTAAAATATCTTTAATAATTGGACTACGTTCATGTATTCCTAACATTCTCATTACATAGGGAGCACCTTCTAACAAAAAAGTTTTTGCCACTTGAATATCGAGTTGATCAGATTCACGTAAATCTTTCCAAGTTTCATCTATAGATGAAGTTTTAATGTGGTAAACCTCATCAAGAAGAACTTTTGTAGATTGTTTTAAAATTAAGGATAAATCTAAATGACTAAAATTTTTAGTCTCTAATGGAAGTAATTCGATTTCGGTGGTATTAGGTGTTAGTGGATTAACAAACAGATGAGGAGGACGATCAAATTGAGCTAAATTTGCTTTGAAAGTTGTTCCTAATATAGAGATGACTTCTCTGGTGCGATCGCTAGTTTGTCCTACAGAAATCTGAAAATTCCGCAGGGATGTTGATTGATTTTGTAGCAATCTATTCCGAACTGTATCTACATTCCGTTTCCCTAAATAAAGCTGAACTAAATTTTTTACATCTATATCATTACCCATAAGTAAACTTAAGAAAGCACCCATCAATTCTGATGGACAATATTGCTGCCAAGGCTCAAAGTATTCTTTTAAAAGATTAACGTTGCTAACGGGTTTTAAGCCTTCAGGTGTTAATAATGTTTTTTCTGGGTTGTTTTTGAGCGTGTTTAAATAGGGTTTAAGAAGTTGCTCTTGCTCCCAATTTAACAAAAAAGCGCGCTCAATATTATCTCTTTTACCCCAAGTTAATTGATCAGAATTGTGCCACTTCTGTTTTTGATTGAGCAGTTTAATTTTTGCTAAAATTTGTGGTTCAAGTATTCTATTATTAACGGCTAAACTTAAATAAGCATTAAAAACTTTTATTTTACTTTCTTCAGGTTCAGGATTATGATGAGATAAAGTCCCCAAAATTTTGACTAATTTTTCTATTTCTATTTTTCCCAATAAATTTGGTAATAAATATTTATTGAATTTGTTTTTATCCAATTTTTGAGCAAAGCTCCAAGCCGGAAGAAAACTAACATCAACTTGATTAAATATTTCTAAACACTCATCTAGGGGAAACTGGGCTGTAAAATTCCCCAGTTGGTACTCTGGTGCATTATTGAGAAGTTCTCCAATTTTTTCTAATACAGCATCCTGAGTAATCAATAATTCCTTCGTTAACCAAGACCAACAATTACTGCGATCGCAAATTAATTGGGATAGCTGAGATGATGCTATATACTCTGAAGAAACAGACAACAGCAATTCCTCAATATCTTCTTCTAATGCTGGATAATGCAGAATATTTTTAGGGAACACTGCATTTCCTTCTTCAGTAACTAACCAAGCTTTTGTTTTAAGTTGATTCAGATTCTGGGAACTCAGTTGATGTTGATTTTGAGAATCTATTAGATTACTCAGAGCATCAAGAATGATCTCACAGTGTTGATGAGGTTCTGGCTGATTGAGGATAAATTCAATAATATGATTTTCACCCCATTTGGAGAAAAAATTCCTTAATAACTTAAAGTTTTGATGATTTTTAATGGTTTTAGGAAGGCGAGAAACTTCTGTGTATTGTCCATCACTTAAATCTACTAAATTTGACAAGTATCCTTTAAGTGGATTCGGAATAATTTCGAGGATTTGCGTAGGTTTGATTATTTCCTCTCCTACAGATATCCAACTTTCTGTTTCCAACAATGCTTTTAAATCGTTGGAAATTTCTTCAAAATCTTGAATTGCATCTAAAATAACGATACAAAACTCTTGCCAATATTGAGGAGATTTTTGAGAAAAGCTTAAAATATTTCTAATGACCGTTTCAGTGTTCCAAGATGTAAATAGTGTCCGAATATAAGAATATCCTTCACTTTGTCGCCATGACTCTGGCTGAATATTTTCAGGATGTTTAGTTTTATCTAACGCGGCTAATTTTTCTTGATGTTTGGCTACATTATTAGGCACTCTTAATATATGAATATGTTCTACCAATACAGAGTCAAGTAAGCGCCAAGCTTCACCTTTTTGATGAAGAACTTGTTGTCCTACTTTTTGCCAGACTGTACTGTCTTGGGAGGTGACATACAAAGAGGTTTTTACATTTTCATATTGCTCTTTTTGACCATGTAGAAAATATCGTAATTGTTGTTTAGACATGATGAATCAGTTCCTTTAAAAGATTAGTCCGTTGATTAGGATGAGCTAAATCGGGTTGTGTTGCTAGAAGTTCTAAACAACTCCTCGCGTTGCATTCAGGTATATGTCTTAGCGATGAAGTTCTACTGAGAATCGAAGCCAGCCTACTGTCAATAAAGATTAAATCACTATTAGGCAGAGCTTCTTTTAATGCTCTAGAAATTGGTGTCTTCCATTTGCCTTTAAATAAACATTTACTTTGATTTATTATTTTTAATAATTTATATTTATAGAGAGCTTGTTTTTCTAATCGATGATTATAACCAATAAACAGGGGTAAATCTTGCAATTGATCAAGAGCAGGTTCAATTTCTCGACTTGAACTAAGAAGTTGACAAATAATTTCGCAAGTCAGTTTATAGCTGGAGGGTTCTACTTTGAAGAAATAGCTGAGAGCAGTCAGCAGAGAAATTAATTCATTCAAAGTTAAAACACCTTGGCTTGTCTGCGAAACTTCAAAGGGTTCATAAACTAACAATAGATTTAGATTTTGTTGATACAGATGGTTAAAAATAGTATCTAAAGCTTTAGGATCAGCTTCAAACCGTGCAACTTTAAACCGTTGATGGGGACTCACTTTTGAAATGAGTTGTTTTACTAAAAGTTGCAGGGATTCCCCTTGTAAACTCGATAAGCTATTTTTACTAAATACGTTGCGGAGAAACTTAATCAAACTTGTCTGTACTTCCGGTTGTTGAATGAAATTTTCCTGTAGGTTTAAGAACTGGGTTAAGTAGCGAAGGTAATCAGGGTTTGAAAAAATTAATTCAGGGTCAAGAGAATCAATTATAGAGCAGATTTCTGGGTGATTCCATTTTCCATTGCTATTTAACGATAAAAGATTAGGTTTGTCTTGAATAATAAAGAAATGTTCCTGTGCGAGTTCCTGAAGTTTTGGAAAGGCTTCCCACTTAGGCGGAATACCAGGAAGCGATCGCAAACTTGCATCCACTGGAATCAGTTCCCAACCGTTATTTGATGGCTGAGTACGGAATATCCACTGATATTCAGCACAAATGCTTTCTCTGTAGACTTCACTGTTAAACAATCTTGATTTAAAAATGGCACTGCAAAGATTGGAAATATCTATATCCGACAATTGATGTTTTTCAGCAAAATATTTGAGAGAAGGTAAGATCAGTCTTAAAGTCCCTCTAGTTGCTAGTAAATAATTCCACTGAGCAATCATTTCATCTTCCTTATCAGGCGTTTTTGGAAGAAATGAACCCGTGCGAATTTTTTGAAGTCCTTCTATATATTTTCTACCTGAATCGAGAAAGAAGTAACCATGAAGAAACAGGGTGTAATTTTTATCCCCATTACAGCCAATTTCCTCATGAGCTTCTTGTTCTGCTTCTTCTTGTTGTAAATGATTATCTTCACTCGCTAAGGGAAGAAAAACAGACCACTGTAGAGTTAACTTTGCTTTTAGTTTATTTCTTAAAGGTTGCTGAGTAAAAACAACGGCACAATGGGGAATTGATTTATCAGGAACAATTTCATTGTCTCCATATTCATTAATGGAAGATCTTTTACTCCAAAACGGAGATTGCTGTAAATCAGTCCAGAAATACTGAGAAATATTATTAGGATTTTGACCAAGTAATAATGTAAAATCCTGGGCAGGTAAAACTCGTTCTATCCCTGCAAAACTAATTTTTATATTCTCTGAGCTTAAACTAACTTTTCCTTGTAATTTATTTTCTTTAGACTCAATATTTTCAATTTGATTATTAGGATAGATACAGCGCGATAATAAATTATCATCCAATGACACAGAAAATTGCTGTTCAAGATGTCTAGAATTCTTCTCGATAAAAAATCTGATAGTTTTAAGATGCTTTAGGAGAGGTAAGAGTTGACCGATTCGCACTTCCATATCTGGGGGAAGGTTTTCTTGAACTGAGTTTGCATCATTGCAGTAGTTAGCTAAAATACAGCGCTCATCTCCCATTCTTTTCCGAAGTGGAACCCACAATAAAAAGTATTGAGGGTTATGTGAACTGACTAAATGATGGGTCAGTAAATAGTTTTCTAAAGCTTGCTGATCTGCTTGGGAAAGTTCTATCCATTCAGGTCGTTTAGAATCTTTACCATCGGGAGTAGCCCAAGGATTAATAAACTCTCCACATCCCTTTGGAATGGGGATAGATCGAGCTATATAAAAGAAAGCTTCACAAAAGTGAAAAATACTCTTTTGACCTAAACCAAATTTTCCGATTTTTCCTCGATCTTTCGCATTAGCATCAATCCCAAAACAAGCGATCGCTTCTTGATCTAATGGAGTAAATGTCCCATTATTGAGGAAAAACAACGCAGGAACTCTAAGTAAAGGATGGTTAACAGATTGATCTAATCCTTGAACAATACCAAAATCTAAGGTAGTTGCACCCCCATCATTAGCATTTTGAATAATTTCTTTAATAATTGGAAAGCCCTGTTTATATCGTTCCTTCAAAAGGCTTTTAATAGTATTTACAATAGTTCCAGGTAAAGTTTTGTAGCCTGCCATAATACCAACTTGAGTACATTTTTAATGAGTTACCGTAAGAGTTTGACTTAGAGTAGAAGTTAAATTGAATTCAAATTTAACTGATATAAGGTTGCTCCTGTCATCGTCTTAATTCATGATCTTTAAACTATTTTCTATTTCTTTATATTTCTAGTTTAGATGACTAGAGCAATATGTAATAAAGTCATCTAAAATTTTAAACTCAGGCTTTTTAAAAGGAAGTTCCGGTTTTAGTGTCGATATTAGTTTGTTAATTTTTTTTCCGGTTTTGGTTTTCCAAAATTATAAAAATTTCCCATCTTATTTTCCTTTTAAATTTTTATTTGTTGACGATTTATTTTCTATGTCATCAATTACCTTAACAACAAACGAAATCTTCATACGTTTCTTTTAGATCTTTTTTGATGCTGCTCCTTAACTTTTCTAGTTGTTCTCCAATATCAGTCTAAAGGATGATTGACAACCACTGCACCTTAATTTTACGAAACTTATAACTAAGATTTTTTAAATAACTCTTACTGTTGACTATGGTTTTCCCTTGAAAACCCTGAATTCACAATAATTTTAACCCTATACCTTCACAGTTTAATGAGTCAATTTATAGTCGAAAATTTATTCAAACTGTTACACTTCTTCACAACGTTTCCCCTAGAACAACTTCCTATATCGTGGTCTAAACTAGAAGGGAACTGTTCTCGCTCTTCGTGGAAGAGTGCAAGGAGATCACAAATGGATGGTAACTGTCTTTGTGGTGCAATCACTGTCCGAACCCCAGACAAAAAGAGCATTGATGCCTGTCATTGCGGGATGTGTCGCCGATGGGGAGGGGGGCCAGCATTAGGAATAGCTTGTGGCTCTGATGTGCAGATCGAGGGTATTGATAAACTCAAAGTGTATCAGTCCTCAGAATGGGCGGAAAGAGCTTTTTGTTCTGAATGTGGTACACATATTTTTTACAAGTTATTGCCAACCAATGACTATTTTGTTCCAGCCGGTTTGTTTCAGAATGGAATTGAGTTTGAGTTCCATGAGCAAATCTTTATCGACCGGAAACCGAGTTACTATGAATTTGCCAATCAAACCTTAAATTTGACAGAAGCAGAAGTATTTGCCAAATTTGCGCTCGATGAGGAAACTTAAGCCACAGTACATCACAATGCCCTCGCACTTCTTGGCTTAAAAATACCGGAAATTGGATAGAGAGTGATAGTCATCTTTGTTCTAGGGGAATTGGAAGTTGAATAGAAGGCGATCACAATGTTTGTTCTAGGGGAAAGATAGAAGAAATACCCTATCAGATTCTTTAATCCTTGCATAGATAAAATAACTGCAATAATATTATTAATGTATTTTAAACTTGTAACCTCAAGTAAATTCAATGAGTCAAGTAGATTATCAAATTCGATTCCCTGAAGAAAATGTTGATTTCAGTCGAGATGCTGTTAATTTCAGCCAACTCTATCATAAAATGGTTGAAGCCTGAATTTTAGAAATTTGCCACAAACACTATTACTTACATCGGTATATGACGAATGGAAAACCTGTTCACTATGTTAGTGTAGTCGCCAGAAAACGAGGCAATATACCTGAAAATTGGTAGGATTTGAGTTTATTGGATTTAGGCTTGAGAGAAACCATCACAACCAACAGAAGATTTTTTAGTCCTTGCATAGCATAGCAACAATAGCGTTATTCATGAGGATAGCAAAACTTGATATTCTGCTATTTAGAAGTCATCTCATCTAGCATTGATGCTGCTCTTTGCAATATCCCTGTGAGTAAACCCGAATCAACTGCCCCTTCCAACGAACCCGCAAAAAAGCGATCCTGTCGAATTAAAGTGGTTAGCAAGCAAGCTAAGTCATACTCTGATGCTTTAGCGAGTGCAGTCGGATCATCCCGTAATTTTTTAGCTTCATCAGTTCCCATCCACTTTCCCCAATTGATATCACCCCTGACCCAGTTATTTGCATAGGCAGCATTTACGAACTGATTGAGACTAAACTTGTCTTTCCTCTCTTTAAAGGCTGGTAAAAAAGCGGCGATTGCTGTTAATCTTTTCACTAATGACAATTCAGATTGATTGTTCATAAATGGTATTAGAAAGAATGACCGATTGCTATAGCGTACTTGCGTAAGACTTGCTAGTAAACACTTGAACCTCTTACTTTTTTGGGAAGTAAGCTCGGAGTTGAAAGAACGTCCCCCAACCATTCCATTGACCGTCTGGTGGTTCCCAATACTTGACATATCGAGCGCTCATCGGGGGAATTGCCACATTAATATCAAGTTTATTGAAACTGGTATTTGGAGAGTAAGGATGAACTATTTCAGAAGCTAATCGCCAAGTTTTATTATCAGTTGAAACCTCAATGCGAAAGGTTAATGAATTCTTAAACGCACCATCCCAATCAATATTGTAGCCAACACCGTTGAGGGAATAAACCGCACCTAAATCGACAATTTGAAAGGTGCCAGTGCCTTGATTGGTTTCGTTTCCCCACCGCCCCAGTTTAGGATAATTCGTTGTTGTTTGGTAATCAGCAGGATCGTTAGCATTAGCCCAGCCCGGATAGGTAATCCCTCCATTTCTGGCAATCACTCGTTTACCCGCAGCTACATTGATGCCTGATATCGGCTTTGGAGTGTTCAGGGGTGTTGGTTCCACTGCTGATGGTGGAGGCGCAGGGGTGTTTGATGTTTGTTGAATCGATGGAGAACAGCCAGCGATCGCTCCCGTAGTGAAGAAGAGCCAAGCAAACCAGTTACACAATTGTTTCATCATTTGAATTATCTAAAGGTTTTGATTCAATTATCCTTATTTACGAAAATTAAAATAACTTATTTATTTTTACAATTATTGAATTAACTTGCTACAAGTTTTATACTACATATATACATTACTTAGAGAAAAAGTTGTGAATAAATTCAGATTGATAGGTTTAGCGATCACTCTCCTAGCTCCTTTTGTCTGGCAACCTGCCCAAGCTGAAATGGTAGTTCTTGGTACAGCTTCCACCGGAGAAACCCTTACTCTCGATACTGATTCTGTTTCACTATGGACACCAATGGGTACTGGGTTATTCATCAGTGCGACATATTATCTGGATAACGAAAGAATAGATGCAAGTATTAGCTGTAGAAATAGATCTTGGGTTGTAGAAGGGGATTCGACACACTATACTCCTCAATCTCAAGCAACACAAAATCTTATATCTACAGCCTGTAGAATTGCATTTAACAGTCAATCTCGTCAATCTAATCAGAGCCAACAGACAAGAGAGAGAACTTGGATTATTTATGATCCGCCTTCTAATGTCCGATATTCCCCTAATGGTGAAGTCCTATGTACAATCGGTGACAAAAGAAGGATTCAGATTCGTGGAAACTCTGTAAATGGTTGGTATCGAACCCCAGCTTGCGAGGGTGCAGATGGTTGGATTCATGAAAGTCAAATTAAGCTTGTAGATTGAATAATCCCATTACGAAGGTTTAACTGGTACAGTGAAAGCTAAATCCTTAACAGCACTTTCTGCACAGTTGCTACTCAAAACCTATGATCTACGGCTTTTGCCGAATCATAATACATTCATAGCCGATAATATCTAAACTGTCTTTGGCTCGTCTACAGGTTACGGCTTGCCATCCAGAACTGCCATAGCGAGTCATAGCTTCTTCAAAACCTATATCATTAGGAGATACAACTTGATATTCATACTCAGGAGGTTGATTTAAACTCTGTTCAAGAGATGCTAAACCCCGGTCAAGAGATGCTAAACTTTTGGGAAATTGATGCAGTAAAGCAAACATTAATGTTGCCAATATTATTAATAGTAAACTGATAAGAATCAAAGCTTTACCTTGAGTTTTTAAGAATTCAATTATATTAAATTTAACTTTGCCTTTAGGTTTAACAAAAGCTCCTTCAATCTCTAACACTTTCTGATTCAGTTTTTTCAATTCGCTCTTAATCGCTATCAATTCATTTAAGGAAGGATTAGGTTGATTAGACGGAAGGGGTGGTTTAGGCAGTTTGGGATTTGTCATAGCAATGTTCCTTATTGAGCTTAATGGCTATCTGGTTTATCATTCATCATTGAATTGACAAAGGTTTAAACCATTCGTAACAAACTAATTGAATATCTTGCTCTTGAATTAGTTTTAAAGGTTTATCATCTTCAATATAATAGTCATTATAGAGATCCTGTTCTGTGAAAAAATCATCAAGCTCTAAAACTAAAGTTTTAACCGTTTTATGTTGACTGTAACTCTCCCAGATTTTCTTGATGTCTTTTTCAAATGGTTTTAAAGTAACATTAGTCACAATCTTTATGACTCGCTTTTGAATTTCTTCATCTAATTCATTCTTTTCTAAAAGTTCTAGTTGTTCTTGATTAATGGCTAGATAAATTTTTTGTAAAATCCCTGAAAGTTGAGGTTTAAGTTTACTACTTGATTCTCGCTTCTTAAAGTATTCCATTAAGTTACGAGTTGCTCCTTCTAATACTGAAAAGATTGCATTATCAAACTGAACTGGAGGCAACGCATCAGGAGGAGGAAAATCCGACTGTTTGCATTTAATCCAGTTGAAAATTTTACGTTTATCTGTAATTAAATGGTTGATATCAGTAGAAATATGCACCCCAATTCGAGGGTAGAAATGCCAAAAATGATCTTCTCCTGCACGAAACGCTAAGAAGATTCCCCCATCAGGATAGTTATTGGAGTCAGGAGTTAATTGTCTGGTACTGTGAATTCCTAATGGAATTTCCTCAACCAGTTCATGACCGACTTGTTGAATAAACTCTAACAACGGCAACCGCATCTCATCTAAGGAAACTAAATCTGAGGCTTGTTCGAGTTCCTCTAAAATTGCTTGTTTCTCCGCTTCAGTATCCGCTTTTTTGAGTCGGTAAAGTTCTTCTAAAGATTTCTCAGAAACCGTTTCCCCTAGAACACTGGCATCTAATCCCACTTCTCGGTCAATTGTTGCAATCCTTTCTTGGAGGCGGCTTACTAATCCTAATAGTGCCTCTAACCCTTCCTCTGGAAAACAGTTATAGATATAAAGGGTTTCATACTCTGTGCCTAAACGGTCAATCCGTCCAGCCCGTTGAATCATCCGTACAGGGTTCCAGTGTAAATCATAGTTGACTAACACCCCTGCATCCTGTAAGTTTTGACCTTCTGAGAGGACATCCGTACAGATGAGAATATCAATTGGTTTAATACGAGAGAGAAGCTGCTGGTATTCTTCTGCCGTTTCAGTATTGGCTTTAGGGGCAAATCGTCTAACTAATTCTCCCCGTTGTTTCCCTGGTGTAGCTCCTGTAATAATTTCAATCACAGGATTTCCCATTGCAGCTAACCAGTTTGTATCCTGCATCAGTTGCTCATAGAGATAGATAGCAGTATCCTTGAAGTAGCTAAAAACTAGGATCTTCTGACCTTTAATATTAGTCTCTAATAAATTTTTGAAAGCAACCAATTTTAAATCATAGTCTGTACCTTTCTCCACAGAGTTTTGAATGTTATCTAATTTGGCAATTACTCGGTCAAGAGCATTTAGATCCTGTTCAATATGAGAACGCAACGCATCAATTGCATAATCCTTGGGATTAATTTCCTCTAACAAATTAATAATTTCATCAATTGAGTTCTCTGATAACTCATCATCTGATTCCGACAGTGAAATTAGTTTTCGATACCGTTTGCTATCTAAAAGTTTGCCGTATTCTGTCAGAATTTTATAGAACTTTTTCTGAAATTCTTGCTGAGTGTTGATACTATTTCTAAAAGCTAATAGAGAACTTTCAAACCGTTTTAAATAAAGAGCTTTCTGAAGGGCTACTAAAGCTTGATTGCGTTTAACTTCCGTTTCATCCTCTTTCCCCTTACGTTTCTTAAACGCCTTAATATTATAAGGAGCTAGGTTTAAATTTTCGATGATAGTTGCAATCCCGCTATAAAGCCCTTTGTAGTTTTCCTCAAAATTATAAGTAAACTGTTCAAGTTGTCGTTTGGGGAATTTAATCAGCTTGCCAGCAATACGGATTTCTTCTCCAGCTAATTGTCTGCGGATCACATCTTGACGGGAGCGACGTACCATTGTTTCAAATAGCAAGTTTGTCATTGTATCTCCTTTCGCTATCCCCTGGAAATAAGTTTTGAGGTTGGGAATCCACTGGTCTCGATAGTAAGTTTCACTTCCCCTAGTCAAGAGTAAAATTTGATGATATAAATCAAAAATGCTATTATTAATAGGAGTAGCAGTCAAAAGCAAAACTCGCTTATTGCGTCGTCCACCACTAATTAATCGTTGTAAATTACCATAGCGATTTGTGGCAGAATTCCGAAAATTATGGGATTCATCTACAACCACTAAATCATAAGAACTATATTCACGAATATTAAAGTTTTGGCGGCTAATCTCTTCATGGGATAAAACAGTGGCTTTAATTCCAGATTCATCAAGTTTTTTATTCCAAACTAAATCTCTTAACTGGGCTGGACAAATAACCAAGGCTTTAGGAACATATCGAGGTTTTCTTAACTTCATCAGGTAGTATTCTAAAACTCGCAAACCAATAAAAGTTTTGCCTAACCCTACGGCATCAGCGACAATGCAGCCTTGATGTTTTTCAATCAGTCGGATCGCTCTCTCAAACCCTTCTTGCTGGAAACTGGCTAGTTCTAAATTTGTGCGATCACCTTCAAGATTAAGGAAGTCATCTTTAAATAGTTCATACAAAGCTTTCAGGAAAACCTGATAAGGAGTGTAAGGTTTACTCCCAAATTTAGAGGCATTTAGAGCCTCAATTAACTTGGGTTTATAGTTGAGATCAACGCTGGGATCATTCCAGAGTTTTTCAAACCAGTCCTGTTTTAAATTTTGAGCAACTTCTGGAATGCGGTTTACTAAATTTAGCTCTCTATTACGCTGAATCCCCGATAAAGTAAAATTGCTAGATCCGACAATGCTATAGTGATCAAAAATATAAGCTTTAGCGTGTAGAAACTCTCCTGTCGTTGCTCCAAATAATCTCACTTGAATATGGCTTTGTTGAAAATAAGCAATTACCCGATCAATTTGCTGTTTATATTCTTGCTTTAATTTTTTCTGCTCTAGTTGTTTTTTAAGGTCTTGACAGAAATATTCTATTAGATTAATTTGATCGCTTTCGGCAGGTCGAATCGCTGGATCACGACCAATTAGTAAGCGCAGACGGGTGAGAGTGTTGAGTTCTTGTTCTAATTTGATCCAAGCTTCTATTCTAAAAAATCCAGTTGCAATATCTAGGTTGGTTTGGCTTTTTTGTAAAATCAGCGATCGCAAAACCTCTTCAAGTTTATATTGGCTATTATCGATATAATCAGGAATTTTCATAATTTAATTATTTCTATTATAAAAATATTTAAAAGTCATCTGCATCAGATGATCAGGGGGGTAACTTTAAAAACACCCCCTGATCATAAATAGTAAGATTAATCACCGATTGATTGGAGAGCAAAACCTATGACCGGATTAATCTGCCAAAAGTCATTTTCTTTCTGGTTGACAAGACAGAGTTGATCACCCCAGTTAAGAACTTTTTTCACCATTTCTTCTGAGATATCTTCTAAATAATCAACTAAATCTTTAATAGATACTCCATTATCAGGAGGTTGACACCATTCAGCTAACCCCCTTAAAACTTTACGTTGTTCGGAGCGAGTAATGCCAAACTCAACGATCAAATGATGTGCTTCTTTGGAACTATTCACGGAATGTTTAAGCATTTGTAAATGAGACTCCCAGCGATGGATATCAGACTTAGAATTTTCATAGAAACGTTGAAGCAACATTGACCAATTTCCGGTCACTTCAGTGACTTTTTCACGAGCTTGTTGTTCACTGGGGAAATTATAATCCTCTAGCCATTGTCGAAGAGCGACATCATGCCAAGGTTTTAAACTTAAAATACTCAATCCTTCCATTTCACCAAAATTTAGATTTTTCTTAGCAATTAATTGCCATGCCTTCTGAGGATCTGCGATAAAAACAACCTGCACAAATGAGTTTTTTGATCTCAATTTTCCGACTTGTGAAATGGCTTGCTCAATCCAATGCTGATCCCAAGGACATGAGTAAGGCATAAAAACAACTGTTGTACCCTCTTTCTTTCGATTACGAATCGTGGTTTGTAATCGTTGGGTAAAATCAACCTGAGATAAAATATCATCGAAATACTGAAAAAATTCCTTGTTTTCACTGAACATTAATTCCAAAAAAACCTTCAAGTCATTAAGTCCAGCAGCAGGACAACCGAATAGAATGGAAACGCCATTTTTACAACTTTGAAGTTGCGATTGCTGTTGAGCCGTTAAAGGACTGCGACGGGAATCATCCTTATTTAAGCGAGAACGAAAAGTTGCAGGTTCATAGAGGAGAGGAAGTTCACGGTGTTTTAAGAGTGCAACTTCAATTTCTTCTGGGGTTCCCATCAGTAATGAAACATTAGGGCTTCTGAGGGTAAAGTATCCTCGTCGCGTTTCTCGTAAAACCCCTAAACCCACCATTTCTTCTAGTAAGACTTGGATTTCATCTGATGACAAATTGCGAAATCCTTCAGACCACCAGGACAGAACCTCAGTGCGAATCCACGACACCGAAAATCCTTCGACCATCCCTATTTTATTCTCCAGTGTTTCATACGCAATGGAGTAGGCAATCACCTCATAACGCTGATCCAGTTGTAGAGTCAACATAAAGCGTTCACGAATAGATTTTCTAAGGTCTTGGTTATTGTAAGCATCATCAACCTGTGCCGAAGTAATCACATAAGGAGGACTATGTTTTTCATCAAAATTGACCGCATCAGGATTGGTAATGTGCTTCAGCAATTGTTCGCAGTACAGTTGAATTAAACTGGGATAGTAGTTCGTTTGCGAAAGAATTCTTGTAATTAAATCAGGGGATTCAAAGCAATAGCCAATAGTCCCTAATGGACGTTCTACTAAAGATCGAGCTTCCCGCATTTCACCATTATTTAATAAAGGGCCAATGCAGATAGGTTGTCCAAAGTGAGCTAGGGGATGGTTCGCCTGTTTAGTTGTTCGCAGAACGTTATGTAAGCCAGCAAAAACAACTTTAAAACGTCGATTGGTTTCTAACATTAATTTTCTGAATTCATCGCATCTTATAAACCCTTCTTTGCCATCAGATTCCAGAAAATTATCTGCCTCATCCAACAATAAAAGAATCCGCCGTTTGCCATCTACATTTAACCAACTTTTTATAATTTGTTGTAGATTTTTAGCATCAGGAAGATGACGTCGTTTGCTTTCGATTATCTTCATTTCTTCTAATTTACTGATCAGAATAGACCAAATTTCATCTTGAGGTTGTGTTCTTCCAACTTCTTTAATATCTAAAAACTCAGCTAACCTTTCCTGATTTGGATTGTTAAAACTTTGCTGAACATAGCGCATGAGAACTGTTTTTCCTAACTGTCGTCCCCCATAAATCAAACAGGAACCCATCGGATCGATAATCGATTGCCGTTCTCGTTCTCGTCCATAAAACATCTCTGGGATAAACTGGCTTGCTGTTGTTGTATAAGGTTGTAAGAACGTAAAGGGTAAACTACAGTCAAATAACACAGGTAAACGGGCACCTCTTTCTCCACAAAGGTACAACATGAGGGTGTCATCAATGACAATAAAAGTACGACAACGCTCCCGACACAAACGAGCGAGATCTCGACGTCTTTTTTCGCTCATTCGTCCGAAATGAAATACAATCATTGGAGAACTGCTAGAAGTATCTCCAACCGCATTCAGAAGATCTTCTTCATTCGGTCTATCCCATAGACAAAGAATGCGGTAGTGTCCATGAGCTTGAGAGCCAAAAGTAGGAACTGGACAACGATTTTTGTCTTGAATTGGTTCAGTTCTTAGATCAATTTTGGTGTTATTTACAAAGTTCTTAATCTCAATTTTTGCTAAATTAAAACCCAAATTACTCAGAATTATACGAACATCTTTCTCTGTAACACCTTGTTTTCTTCCCTTGACGGCAAACCAAGTATCTAGCATTTCAGATGCTTTTTTGGCTTGAGTACCTGGTACTTTTTGCATCAAAATCGGCCCAATATTTTTGCCTTTGGAAATATTGAGAATTAGATCGCTTCGCTTATTAGAATTTCGATCAACAGGCTCAAGTACATCTTCTATCTTAGTATACTTCTTGAAAAAGTCGATAAAGTGGCTTTCTCTATGATCTTCAGGTTCAGGAATAGGTTGATTTCTTTGAACTAGATCAATATATTCATTCGCTGTTAGGATATCACCTGTATCCAAAACAGAACTAATCCGAGTATAGGCTGGATGTTCTAAGCCAATTTTATCAAGAATTTCCTCTCGAACTTCCTGAATTTTTCTATTTCTGTTTTTTTGAAAATTGTTATTAATTGCTTCTAAATGTTCAAGCTGTTCAGAAAAATGCACAGTCATCTCTAGGGCATTTTCTATGGTATCAATCTGTGCTACATAATCTAAACGATCTTTTTCTTCAACTAAACCTAAAGCTAGATCACCTTCAAGTTTTTTTCGAGTTTCCTTAACCACTCTTTCTAGCTCAACACGACAATTCTTCATCTGAGCATTTCGTTCCTGTTCCAGTTCATGAATATTAATTGAAGGTTCAGGATAAGCACGAAGATACTCAATAATTCGCCCCGTTGCTTCATGGTCTTTGTGATGACTCCGAGCTTCAAAAGCTTGCACCCAATTACAAGGATTTTGGTTGACTAGATGAAGAAGTTGTTTTACTAAATCTTGGCTACCTTCTTCGGGCTTCCATTCTAAATCCATCGGTAGTGAAGGAATTTTGAGTAACTCTGCATTGAGTAGATATTTGATTTGTGGTTCTAGTGTTGGTAAGGGTTGATTGGGTTCAAATAAAGTTTTAATGTCTTCTACGGCTTTTCGGCAACAGAAGATTCCTGCCTGAATATAAATTGAGGAGTTTTTTTCATCCACAATATCTAGTTCTGTCAAAACAGCTTGGTGAAGAGTTGAAAGATCTTGTTTCAACTTTTGAGTTTGTTTATGAGAATAATTATTGGTTTGATTAGGTCGATTTTCTTGAATATTAATCCATTGTCGTACAAAATCAACGGCTACAAAAACTTCTTGACGAATTCTATCTAAAGCCATACCACTGATAGCACGACCACTACCTCGAAAAAGACCGAGTTCTCTTTGTGTTCGCTTAACTTCTTCATTAATTTCAGTTTCATTAGAGAACCGCTCAACATGATTTTTAGCAACATCTAGCTTGTTCAAATCATTTTGTCTAACAGGTAATAAAAGAGAATCGAGCAGTTTATTTGGCTTAAATAATTCTCTCCAAACTAGCTTGGCAATGCCATAAATCATGTTGAAATTTGAAGCTTGAGACCACCATGTTTCAACGTTTTGGATCAAATCTGACTGTTGTTTTTCCCAGATCGTCAGATCTTTGACTGTTTTAATTGCTGTGATATCTAAAGCCAAACCTTGATTACTATACTGGGCAATAATTTGGCAATATTGATAAAGTTGATTCAAACCTTCTCCTAAGCGAAGTGAATTAAGAATTTGTGAAGCCTGAGTATGAGGTGCTAATAAAGCAGGGCGCAAAGTAGCTGTAACTAAAAGTAAACTAACTGCTTGATTCCACTCACTGTCACCAGCCATAAAACAATCCTGAGTCAAATCAGTAAAGTCATCCTTGAGAAGATTGGCAATTTCTCCAATTCCAACGTCATAGCGTACATATCGACCTAAAATAACTCCCCGAATTATTCTTGATGGTAAATGGGGTTTAAAATTAGGGTGTTTAGTTTCAAGGCAACGCGCTAAATGAAAAGCAAGGCTGAGTTTATTTTCACACAGAAGTTTCCAAATTGGAGCACGAGTAGCTAGTGGCTCTTCTTCACTAATTTCATCGGGGACTAACACAGCAATTTGTAGATTAATATCGTTTCGATTTAATTCTTCCTCAAGCAGTATATCTTGCTCTTTTTGTACTAACTCTGGGGTGTTTGCGATTTCAATTGTTTCACTCTGAGTTATATACTGTAAGGATTCAATAGGCTGAAATTCGAGTTTTATTTCATCAGTTTCTTGGAGTGTAATGACTTCTGAGCTAGAAGCTAAACCAGAGTCTAATTCTGTATTATTGGTTTTGGGAAGTTGTGCCGTTTCCAATTCAGGTGTAACTAAGTTTTTAGGCACGATTGGGGAATTAACTTCACTATCGCTTGAAATAACTAACTTTCCTCTGACTGCTACTACTGATAGAGGTTTACTGAAAAACTTTTCAACAGATTCTTGTAGATTGGTGCAGGTGTCATCGTCTAGCTCGTCGCAGTGTTCAATGAGTGTTAATAGGTGTGAAAAAGGATGATTTCCCTCTGCTAATTCTTGACTCTCAGGAGCTAAGTTCAACTCCTGTGATTGAGCAGATATAGTAAAATAGAGATCGGACGCTTTTTTCTGGCATTCTTGCAAAGGTTGAAAATCACTATTTTCCCGATAAGTAATTGACAAAACTCGATTTAAAACTATTAATGCACTTTCTCTAACTTTCGCTATTTTACCTTTTTTCTTTTCAGCATAATCAACGGCATCTAATAAAGATTTAATATCTTTCAGTGAAACAATATCATTGGTATTTTGAGAATTTTGTAATCCTAAAGCTTCAGCTAAGGATACTGATTTGTGATAAAGTTCAACAAATTGACTCCGAGATTCTGCAAGTTCTACAATTAGCTTTTCCGATATCGGTATACCCGGATCAACCAGCTTAAGATGTTCATCAAAAACTTGATCCTTGAGTTGGTTAAACTTGAACTCTAAAGAGGCTAGTTGTTGTAATACATCAGTTAAACTTTCTGGCATTAGTTCCGATCCTTTCTTACAATAGTTATCTTTTAAATCATTAAGCAAAGTTTTATTTGTTTCCTGCCCCTGGTAGCAATTATTATGGTTTTTAATGTTAATCGGTTCAATATTCTGGTTTTTTTCTATATTTATTTTGTTTTTTAATGTATTTTGAGCAATAAAATCTGCTGGCGTAACTCTAGGTGGATTTTTATAAATTACTGCTGGCTTGGCTATATTTTGATCATGAACCCTGCGTAAATGAGCGAGAGATTGCTTTTCAATTTGACGAATTCTTTCGCGTGTAAGATTATAGTGATCACCGATTTCTTGTAAAGTTTTTTCCCGACCATCATCTAACCCATAACGAAGACGTAAAACATCCCTTTGACGGGGATTAAGAGTCTCAAAAAAACTTTTGAGATAATCTCGATTTTCTTGTTTAAGTATATAACATTCTGGCGTTTCTCCCTGAAATTCAATCAACTCCATCCAGGTCAAATCTTCTAAATCATTATTGGGTGTTTCTAAGGAAATTATGGGAAGATTTGATGTCAAAATAAATTGTAGTTTTTCGGGTGTAATATTTAATTGATTTACGATCTCTTTAAAAGAGGGATAATAACCAACTTGTTTAAAAAATAAATTTCTAAAATCCTTAATTTTAGAAATAGTGTTTCTCAGATGAATAGGTAGCCGAATGCTACGACATTGGTTAGCGATCGCTCGTCTTATACCTTGGCGAATCCACCAGTTTGCATAAGTTGATAATTTATAACCTTTCCTATAATCAAATTTCTCAATAGCTTTAATCAAGCCTAAATTTCCTTCTTGAATTAAATCTAAAAAATCAATTCCTCGATTCATGTATTGTTTGGCAATTGAAACCACTAATCTGAGATTAGCCTCAATTAACTTGTTTTTAGCTTCACGTCCCTTAGAAACGCATTGGCGAAGTTCTAATAATGATATATTAATTCCATCAGCCCACTCTTCATCCTGAAGATGTCGCTTCAACTTCGTTTGCAGTTTGTCTCTGGCTATCTCGACTTCTTTTAATGCAAAAAACTGTCGAGCTAAAATTTGCTCTTCTAATGGGGTTAAAAGTTTAATTTTACCAATAGCTTGTAAATATAGATTCACAGAATCTTGTGTTTCAAAAGGAGTTTTTATATTTCCAAATTTTAGAACTTCTTGCTGAATTTTATAAAGGCTTTGAGAGTCTCGGTTAAAAGCATAAATTTTTTCTAATTGGTTTAAATCATGATAAGTTGGATCAGCCAAGTTAATTATATACTTATAAATATTAACTTTTAAATTCATTTGCTGATCAAAACTTTGGCGAGGACTGACTAATAACAACTGTTTGTAGTCCTTTGTTCCTAAAAATAAGAAGTAAGAAGGGCGTTTACAAAAACTCTTGGCAATTGCCAACATTCGATCTGTTACCTCATGCAGCGAATTCCACTGATTAGGATAGAATTGAAATAAAAATACCTGTAGCTCTCCATGACATTGATCTGAAATTAAATAAACCTGCTTAATAGCTTCAGCACTTTGGGTTGGGAGTTCCAAATCCCTCACATCTAAGCTTTGACAAATAGTATTATAACCGAGGTTGCTAAATAAGACTGCCACTTCTTCTGGGCTGTTAATCTTTCGGATATCATCTAACTCTACTCGTCGATTGGGCATACTTTGGCAAAACGCTTTTGAACCAGTAGTTACAAGGATTTGTTCCTAATGCCTTGGCAAGTTAGGAGTTTTGAACTTTTTATTTAAGTCTATTGTAAAAGATTAGGGGTTTTATAAAAACCTAATTTTTACTGAACTTCTAAGTGAGCTTTTTCCTACTTATTCAACTTTCAACTGTATTTATACTGAACATCAAAGAACAAATTTTACTGTTGTTAGGTGCTGAAAAGTGCTAATACTCCACTACAGCAAAGTTTTTCCTTAACAGGACTTACGAACTGGTAGAACAGACTCTGACTCTCTAAGAGAGAATAACAAGGCAAGGGTGTTCTACAGAGAGGATTGTAGCTTTTGTATTCCTGAGTTTCTGATTGAAAATTAATAAATGTTAACAAGAAAGGGCTTTTAAGATTTGGCGGTGCGCTCTTCTGGCGGGGCTAGAGCCATCGCATCTTGTTCAGTAGGGGATAAAATTTTTAATTGAGCGATCCCCCATTCTAGTAACTCAGTTATATTGACAGAAGATATTATCTCAAAGATTACCAATAACAATTATAGGACTTAGAGGTTATTTAATTTACTGCCACAGTTGTTAGGTTAAATTTTTACGCATGTAAAAACAGTTAAACACAGATCAGAAAGCAATTTGTTCGGCAAATTTTTCCCCAGTCATTGATTATATAATATTAATTTGCAATAAAAATTGTTTTTTAATGAACCAAGCACAACAAAAATTACTCAATATTGAAGAGCGCATAGAAGTCCGGGTACAAGATATTCGTGCTTCTCGTGACTGGTGGCCGTGTCGCCGAGGATGCGCTCAGTGTTGTCGTCAACTCGCACAACCTCTCGAACTGAGTTTACAGGAATGGGTACGAATTGATGAAGCCGTTGCGGCACTACCTGTGCCAATTCGCACTGAAATCGAGCAGAAAATCACTCAACTTCTGTTTAATTGACAATCGTGATTAAGTTGTAGACTAATCCAACTTCTCAGAGGTGAGAAAATTCAAGATTTATTGAAAATGTTCGGATTGACAAACTAATCGAGTATGATTGTTAGAACCCGATATAAAATATAAGCAAATAAAAATAACATCCCACCATGAAAATCCTGCACGGAACCTGGATTCCTGAAACAACAGGTGATTTCATCGAACAAGGTGCATTTTACCTTTGGGTTGAAACTTCGACCCGCAAAACAAAGCGAAACTCAGACAGACTTCATCCCCAACATCTAACAGCCTCGAATTTAGAAGCATTTGTGCGAAATGAACTGGGGATTTCTGAACCGGATTCCCGTTTAATCTCAAATCGGATTTCCCTGAAATACTTTACCCTACCAACCGTTAATGGGCAACCGCTTCCTTCACCTGAATTAGCAAAATACTTAGAAACTGGAACACATAGCTTAGACTTTGAAGAATTTGCGACTTGGGAAATTACAACCTATCAATTAGCATCTAGCCGCAATACCTATAATTCCCTCAACACCATTATCAAACTTCTGAAAGAAATCCATTTCTTCGCTCAACAAAACCCCTCAGAAATGAGTCTCGGTTCTGACCTCTTCTTTTGGTATCACTATACCCAATCCTTTAAACAAATTCTTTATAAAGATCAATATATCCCCGCGCTTAAATATCGTCAGCTTGCTTCTCCTAAAACCAAAGGTAAACGTTCAACTCAAACTCCGTTATTTGAAATTTATTCTGGCTGGGAAATCATATCAGAACAATATCAATCCTTAATTACTCAATCAATCAACTCAATGCCTTTAGCCTGTGTATCAGGTTCTCTAGTTCCTCAAAATCCAATTCAATTTTATAACAAAGAAACTTTACTGCGCCATTTTTCGGAATCTTTACTGCATGAAATTGTTACGCAAACTCCCTTAACAGCTAAGTTTAATCAACAAATTGCTGATACGCTAGTCGATCATTGTATTCATCCAAATCCCCAAAATCCCAGAACCAGTTCAGCAGATTTTGAAGAATATCAACAATGGTTAGCTTGGAAAGAAAAACTCACCCACAGCCAAACAACAGCTGCCTTTGACCTGTGCTTTCAACTCCAAGAAGCCACTCACGAACAAGACAATTGGTTAATTCATTTTTCCGTTTCCTCGAAACAAGATCCTTCCTTTAAGTTATTATTAAAGGATTATTGGCAACAACCTCAAAAAAAGAAAAAAGAACTGTATAATTATGTCGGAAAAGATTTTGAAAAATACCTATTACTTAATTTAGGATATGCAGCAAGAATGTATCCTAAACTGTGGCAGGGATTAGAAACAGATCAACCGGTTGGGTTAGAATTAAATCTGATTGAAGCCTTTGAATTTCTTAAAGAAAGTGCTTGGATACTGGAAGATGCAGGATATAAAGTCATCATTCCCGCTTGGTGGACACCTGAAGGTCGTCGTCGCGCTAGAATTCGTTTAAAAACCTCTTCCCGTTCTTCAGGAAAAGCATCAGCCAATCAAGGATTTTTTAATTTAGAGACGTTAATTCAATATCAATATTCCCTCTCCATTGGCGGTGAAATTGTTACCCCCAAAGAATGGGAACAACTCGTGAATGCTAAAACACCCCTGATTCAATTTCGGGGTCAGTGGATGGAATTAGACCAACAGAAAATGCAGCAAATGTTGGAGTTTTGGCAAAAACACGCCGAAGAACAACCCGAAATCAAACTGTTAGATTTCGTGAAAATGTCGTCTTCCTTAGAAGATGAATTAGAAATCGAACACGACTCAATGATATCTGATTTGATGGGGAGATTGCAAGATAAAAGTCAACTCACAATGGTAGCTGATATTCCCCAATTGCAAGGAACCTTAAGGGATTATCAAAAACGGGGAGTATCCTGGTTACAATACTTAGAAAATTTAGGGTTAAATGGCTGTTTAGCTGATGATATGGGTTTAGGAAAATCCGTTCAGGTTATTGCTCGATTAGTTCAAGAAAAAGAAACAGCAGATTCTACTTTACCTACCTTATTAATTGCACCCACTTCCGTGATTGGCAATTGGCAAAAAGAGATTGAAAAGTTTGCTCCTCATTTGCAAACGATTATACATCATGGTAGCGGTCGAATTCAAGAGCCAGAAGCGTTTAAATCGGCTTGTCTGAATTGTGATGTTGTAATCACTTCTTTTACTTTAGTGCGTCAAGATGAAAAATTATTCAATCATCTGGAATGGCGACGAATTGTTGTTGATGAAGCTCAAAATATTAAAAATCCTAAAACCGCTCAAACTCGTGCGATATTAAAACTTTCGGCTCAATATCGATTAGCTTTAACCGGAACTCCCGTTGAAAATCGTCTCCTAGATTTATGGTCAATTTTTAATTTTTTGAATCCCGGATATTTGGGGAAAGAAGCTCAATTTCGCAAGTCCTTTGAAATTCCCATTCAAAAAGATAATGACCGGATGAAATCGATAACTTTAAAGAAACTGGTAGAACCGTTAATTTTGAGACGAGTTAAGACTGATCCTTTAATTATTAATGATTTACCCGATAAAGTGGAACAAAAAGTTTATTGTAACTTAACCAAAGAACAAGCGTCTTTGTATGAAGCGTTAGTGAAAGATGTGGCTGAAAAAATTAATGAATTTGAAGGGATTAAACGAAAAGGATTGATATTATCGACCCTGATGAAGTTAAAACAAATTTGTAACCATCCGGCTCAATTTTTACAGGATGGAAGTGAATTTTCAGCCGAGCGATCGCAAAAATTACAACGATTATCAGAAATGGCAGAAGAAGCCATATCAGAAGGTGAAAGCTTATTAATTTTTAGCCAATTTAAAGACGTTTGTGATGGTTTAGAACGGCATTTTAAACATCATTATCATTATAACACCTATTATATTCATGGGGGTACAAATCGGGCGAAACGGGAACAAATGATTGCTGAATTTCAAAATCCTGAGACAGAACCTTCTGTATTTATTCTTTCTCTAAAAGCGGGAGGGGTGGGAATTACGTTAACAAAAGCTAATCATGTGTTTCACTTTGACCGATGGTGGAATCCGGCGGTGGAAGATCAAGCAACAGATCGAGCTTTTCGGATTGGTCAAACCAAAAATGTATTTGTTCATAAATTTGTGGCTTTAGGAACTTTAGAAGAAAAAATTGATCTTATGATATAAGATAAGAAAAAGCTTTCTTCTCAGGTTGTGGGTAGTGATGAATCCTGGTTAACAGAATTGGATAATGAAGCGTTTCAACAGCTTATTCAATTGAATAAAGTGGCTTTATTAGAGTAGTTAATTTTGTCGTGTTTAAAAGGAGTATGATTTATTATGGCTCAATTTAGTCGGACTTGGTGGGGAAAACAATTTATTGAAGCATTAGAAGCCTTTAGCGACCCGGCACGTTTGGGTCGAGGACGTTCTTATGCAAGGAATGGTAAGATTCTGAAGTCGAAAATTGATCAGAATCGAATTACAGCAACGGTTAAAGGTTCAATTAATCCCTACTTTGGAGTTTATAAAGAACCCCGATATAATACGACGATTGAAATTACACCGATTAGTTCTAGCGATTGGTCGAAAGCGATTCAACATTTGTCTTCAAAAGCAAGTTTTGTGTCTAAATTATTAATGAATGAAGTTCCTGATAATATTGAAGATGTGTTTTCAGATTTAGGGTTACATTTACTTCCCCAGAGTCAAAAGGATTTTAAAACCAATTGTTCTTGTCCAGATTGGTCAAATCCTTGTAAACATATTGCGGGGGTTTATTATTTAGTAGCATCCCAATTAGATGATGATCCGTTTTTACTTTTTCAATTGAGGGGTTTATCGAAAGATGCTCTCAAAGCCGAGTTATCTCAATCTCCTTTAGGACAGATTTTATCTCAAGAATTGACAACCCAGGAAGTTTCTGTACAACCTTCAACGTCTTTCTATACGACTGTGGAAACGGAAGGAATACCAGAGAAGATGAGTGCGCGAGAGTTTTGGCTAGGAACCCATCGACTTCCTCAAGTTGTTGAAGAACCCTCTGCTGTGAGTTTACCTGCTATTTTGATTAAGAAACAAGGAGATTTTCCGACTTTTTGGAAAAAAGAACAGTCTTTTATTCAAGTTATGGAAGAGTTTTATGAACGAGTCAAAACTAAGAATAAGAATTTGATTTAGCTGAGAAATGAAGAATAAGGCGTTTGAGTAGCAATCGATACTGTTCTTTGTTAAGTTATTTGTGATTAATCGATAGCTGATAGCCATCGGTCGTTAGTCATTGTTCGATTTCACAGAATTTTTCGATCTACTGAGTTTGTTATTCAATATCAGGTAATTCATCTTCTACCCTACGAATAGTTGGATAATTATAAGCAGCAACTGTTGCTAATATTACAAATATTCCTACTAAAATGAATAGTAAGCCAATACCCCTGCCTGGGCCGACACCAATCACTAGACCAACACTATTTGCTAGTAATCCATCTGGAAGTAATAACGGCTGAAATACATAGTCTGCTAAAGGGCCAGCCACAAGGTAAGCAAAGGGAAAAGCAGCCCAAGCGATCGCACCCCGCAAGGCAAAAACACGACCTTGAACTTTTGGGTCAACCTTAACCTGCCAAATTGAATTATGAGAGCTAATAATCACGGGAACGCTAAAAAAAGCACAGAAAGCGGCAGCACTAATTAACATTGGTTCAGGTTGCAAACCTGCTACTAAAATTGAAAAGCCTAATATAAATTCAAAGCATAAAACAGCATCAACTTTCCGCTTAAAACCGCTCCAGGTACTCATTAAAATAGCTCCCAATAACCAACCGCTTCCACCTATAGAAAAAATTTGACCTAGAACTTTCGCATTGGTAAAACTTAACACCATTGGAGTTATTAATACTTGTACTAACCCAATCGTGAAGTCAGTAATAAAAAAGAATATTAGGAGCATTAATAAACCCCGACGAACTTTGATATAATACCAACCTTCAACGATATTCTCTAACAGTGAAGTTGGAGAAAAGTTGCCATAATGGTGATGAGGGACATTAGGAAATGAAATAAATATTAGTGTTGATATAGCTATAAAAAAGGTAATAAAATCAATTAAAATAACACCATATATTTTAATTGTATCGACTAATATTCCAGCTAAGATAGGCGATAATAATTGTCCTGCTCCTTGAGCAAGTTGAATCATACCATTAGCCCGACCAAAATCTTCTTTAGAAACAAAGATCGTTGGGATTGTATAATAAGCTGGTTGTTGAAATCCTTTGCAAGCAGAACTGACTCCAACTGCTAGATAAAGATGCCAAATTTGTAACCAACCTTGCCACATCAGCAAAGCAATAGAAAGAGTACAAAGAGCGGCAACGATATCACTTAAAATGATCAGCAAACGTCGATTCCATCGATCAGCAATTGCGCCTCCAAAAGGAGCAAGGATAATATAAGGTAATTCAGCAAATACATACATCAGCGAAAATTGTACTGATGAGCCAGTAGTCTGATACAGCCACACTCCCAATGCAAAGCGAGTCAACCCAGAACCAATTAGAGAGATTAGCTGTCCAAACCAAATCAAAAGGAAAGTCTGCATTTTTCTAGTGGTTAAGTTTTGCTATAGCTTTTGCCAGTTTTGCGCTTTTTCTGCTGATTTCAAGGCTCTTTATTATTGATCATGGTATAACTATATGCCAAGGGCGATCGCCCAAATATATACAGCCGTTAGTCCAATTGCACCGAAAGTAAATATTGCATACCAAATACCGACCAGCTTCAGCATTTTAAAGTTTCCTAACATTGCTAAAGCTAATAATAAGTAAAGACCATCGAAAACTAACTTCATTATGTTATCAGGCAAGACAAATCTCGCTGTAAATACCAAAGGAATAAACAGAGCCGCATAAGTAACAGGTAAGCCTGTATAATATTGTTCATTTCTTTCATTTATTAAACCTGTGGCATTGAAATATGCTAATCGCAAAGTAGTTGCTGCTAAATAAACTATTAATATTGTGATCGATAATAAATCGTTCAATCCAAAGCAGTACGCAAAAATTGCTGGACTCAAACCGAAGGAACAAAGATCAACAATACTATCTAATTGCTTACCCACTTCGGACTGTAATTCTGTACGAGAAATTTTCTTAGCAACAAACCCATCAAATAAATCAATTATGCCAGCATACATCATACAAATTAAGGCTTGATTATAATATCCGTTTACAGTAAACAGAACCGAAAAAAAACTCAAAACTAATCCGGTTAAAGTTAAACTGTTAGCTAAATCAAGTTGACGCAGAATAGGACTAAACATTTTGCTCCTTAATTCATCAAAAAATTGAGATGATGTTGAAAATTTACGATAATATAAAAAATTGGAATTGTAAATATAAGGCTATCAAACTTATCTAAAATTCCTCCCGTTACTGCTAAGATTTGACTAAAATCTTTGATTCCTGCTTCTCGCTTGAGACAAGAGGCAATCAAATCACCCGTGAGTGCCAGAAAAGCAACTGCTCCTGATAATAACAAAACTTGCCAAAGCTGCCATTCTGGTAAAATAAAATGAGCAAAACCACCCAAAAGTAGACAAGATAGCAGTCCTCCTATAGTTCCTTCCCATGTTTTATTAGGACTAATTTTAGGAATTAGAGGAGTTTTTCCTAAGATTTGACCAACCCCTTGAGAAAAACCATCATGGGTTAAAACCAGTAAGATGAGAAGATTAAATTCTTGATAAAACGAGTCAACCAGTGTGAGTAAACAGGCGAGGGGTAGGGTGATCAAAACCATGCCAAAAGCTGTGGTTAACATTCCGTACATGGGTGGGGGATGATCAAAGATAAAAATGGGGAGGGCAATTCCGACCCAAGTAGCAACAATCACCCCGAAGAAAATTGCTAAAGGATTTTCCCACAGACCCCCAACAATTCCAACAGTTCCTAACAGTTGTAACAACATTACTAAAGGAATAGCACCATATTTTATTTGTACAGTATTGAGTAATTCCTGCCAGCCAAAATAGGCTAGTAATAAAGTCACAGGGAGCAATCCGTATTTTCCCAGTCCAGCCGCACCCATTAAAATTAACCCAATGGCAATTAAGATGGCTAATTTTAAGGCATGATGTTTAATTTTAGCGGCATCCCGTCGATAGATGATGGCAAATAGAGTGAAAAAGGATAGCGCTATCGCAATTTCTCCCCCCAAAAGAGTCAGCGTTGGTACAATTAACGGATTGAAAATTTCCACAATTATCCTCACATTTTATAAGACACTTTAATTTTGAATCTGAATATTATCCATCTGACTAAACCGGGTAGATGGCGTTTCATAAAAATAATTATTTTGCTATAGTTCGCAATAGCTTTTTCCGGTTTTCTTTGGGAGATCGCCTTCACAATTTCTTGGGCTGCTTGGGTGGGAGAGATTAATAATAATGACGGAATAGAATCTGACCAGTCTGGATGCCAAACCCCCTCGTTATCGACTTGGCGAATTTCCGTTGCCACATACCCAGGACAAATGTGTATTACCGATACTTTATCAGTCGCTAATTCTTGAGATAAGGATTCGCATAAAGCCCGTAAAGCAAATTTGCTCATACTATAAGCAGAATCACCACTCAAAGCAATGTAACTTTTAACGCTACTAATCACCACTAATCTTCCCTGGGTTTTTTTCAGGTCATCTAAAGTAGCGTGGATTGTGTTAAGAACTCCAAACACATTTGTAGCAAATAGCTTGCGGTAATCATTCACGCTTAAGTCGGCTACTTTCCCTTTTAAAGACCAACCCGCATTGGCAACAACGATGTCAATTTTACCGAACTTACTTCGAGCAAAACTGGCAGCTTTTTCAACTTCTTCATCTATAGCTACATCACACTGAATCGCTATTACCTTTTGACCACTAGGGTCAATTTCTGTGGCTATAGCGGTTAATCGTTCTATGCGTCTTGCTAAAAGTGCTACCTTTGCGCCTTCACGAGCAAGTTCTTTGGCAATTTCTGCCCCAATACCAGAAGATGCCCCAGTAATTAATGCTACTAAATCCTTAAACTTGTTCATATTGTTTTACTATCTCTCGAAAAATTGTCAATTCCAAAAATGTTTTGCGGATCGTTAGCGTGTTTAATCTGTTTAATTAATTCAATGCTATCATCTGATAGAGTATTTTTAATAAATTCTTGGCGACTTTTGCCAACACCGTGATGATGAGAAATAGACCCCCCATTTGCCATGATTGCTTGTCTCAAAGAATGCTCGATTTGAGTAGAAATTACTTCTGGGAATTCCACTCCTTTACTGTAAAAGCCAAACATAAAATATAAACAAACCCCTGTATGGTAGATTTGACTAATTCGGTAAGATAGATAAGGCTTTCCAGGTAGATTAAATTTCTGATGTTGCTCTTTCAATGTCTGGTCAACAGCATGACAAAGTTGATGAATTTGGCTCCAAGAAACAGAGGTTTCAAATGTTTCACCAATAATATAAAACTTTAATAAAAAGTCGCGCATATAAGCAATAGCATAAGTTAGCATATAGCCCCGATGTCCATTTTCTGCCCCCGATACCAAACCTTGATATTTTTTAGCTAAGGCATATATATTAGCTTGTTGATAGGCAACCTCTTGAACAGAGCCTTCCATCACAATAGTTGCTGCTACCATTTGGTGAGGATTAAAGCCCCGCAGATTTAATACATAGATTTTTTTGAGTTTATCAATCCATGCTTTAATATGAGTTGACTTTGGTTTAAGTGCTTGACTGAAGCGAAATTGGTTATTATCAACTAAGCGAATGCTAGCTGGTACAAATCCATTATGAGCTAAGTTATATAAAAATTTTACTCCTAACTCGAAGTTAGGAAAAACGAGAGAACCGTATTTTTTTACTTCGGGAAAAGGATTAATTTTAATCACGGCTTTGGTAATTAATCCTAAGTTGCCTTCGCTCCCGAATAAGAGATTTTGAATCTGTATTCCCATCGAAGAGCGGGGGGTTGGTTGTATTTGTTCAATTGTGCCTGTGGGAGTAATGAGAGTAATATTTTCTACAATTTGCTCAATATTACCATAGCGATTTTTTTTCATTCCACTGGCATTTGTAGAAATCCAACCTCCTAAAGTTGAAAATTCTAAACTATCAGGTTCGTGACCGCAAATAAAACCATCGTTTCTTAACTGTTCCTCAAGCTGTTGACCTGTAATTCCTGCTTGAACACAAGCGCGGAGATTTTCTGGATCGATCCACTCAATTTTATCCATCCGTCGCATATCGACAGAAACTACCATTCTTTTTTCATTTTCTGGTAGCTTTAAAGCACAGCTAACATTAGTTCCACCTCCAAAAGGAACCAGACAAATATTATGTTCTATGGCAAGATTGATGATTGCTTTTGCATCTAATTCTGATTGGCAGCAAAATACCATATCTACAGTTCGGTCTAACTTAGAATAAAGCACTTTGTAAATTTCTTTAAAAGCACTTTGTCCATGACTGTGAAATAGGCGTTCTCGATCTTCAAAAGTATATTGATTACTAGGAAATATATTTGCCAAGGCTTGACAAAAATCTTTGTTAATGGTTGGAGGGTTGATCGACTTTTCTGTAATTTCTTGTTGTTGGTCATGGGAATTAATTTTAATCCCTAATTCTTCTTCTATATAGGGAAGGAAATTAGGCATTTTATAACCTGATAGATTGTAGCGATCGCCTGTCAACGTTACAGAGCGATCCTCATTAATTACAAACTGGGTATCGGCAAACCCCCATTTATGTCCCCAAGTTTTCATAAGTCAAACCTCCTAATAAATTGTCACGCAATTGAGAGATCGCTACATACACATCATTAATAATTTCTTGTTGAATTTGCCGATTGTCAAGTAGATGTTTTTTAGCTTGATAATGGCTGAAGTCTAAAGGTAAGCCAAAACTTACATAAATTGGATGTCGTTTAGGGCAACGTTTACCTTTAGGCAAAGATTGATAAGTCCCATAAATATAAGCAGGAACAACCAAAACATTTAAGTGAAGCACTAATAAGCCTAACCCTAGTTTTAGCGGTTGTAGTTCACCAGTTACAGAACGAGTTCCTTCTGGAAAAAAAACAATTACTTTATTTTCAGCAACAATTTTTTGGCAGTAGCGCACAGAACTTAAAAAATTACTTTTTCGTTTAAAAGCAATCATATTAAAGAAATTCTTGTACACCCAAGCTTTAAACGGTTCTTGAAAAAAGTAATCTTTTGCTGCTAGGCTATAAACATCTTTAAAATGTTTACCTTGGGCTGCTATCAGTGCTGGGCCGTCAAGATGGCTAACGTGATTAGCGGCAATTATATAAGCTTGCCCTTGGGGAATATTATCTATTCCTTGACATTTCAGTTTAAACCAATGTTGGTAAATGGCTCTACCCCCAATCCAAATCATATTTTGGACTGGATTAACAAGACAATTTGGAAGGTGATTTTTTTTCATTAATTTAGATGGATCATTGGTGAGTAAAGTCATCTCTTATTTCCCCATTAACTTACCTTTAGCAATTAACCGGGTGGATTTAGTTCTCCTTTTTTTAATAGATATTCAAAGTAAGTATGCAGCAATTGATCGTCTAATTGAGGACAAGTAATCCCACTATTAACTAAAGCCAAGATAGTTTGTTGACAGTCAATTCTGGGTTTAGATTCTTGCTGATACATTTGAGGTATAGTTAGTTGTGTGTCAGACCATTGTTTGAGGAAAAAACTTAATAGCGGTGATAAAGGATTGTTTGTAGAAATTGATTCTTGCTTGAGGCGATTGAGCCAGTCTTGATAAGGAATTTGATCAATTAAATAACCATATTCACGTATCCACTCGATAAACTTATTCCAATGGAGAGGATAGGGATTATTCAAATGAAATACCTGATTTAAAGATTCTGGCTGTTGGGATAAATAAACGATAGAACGACTTACAAAATCAACTGGTGCGAGATCCATCAGATAATCTAATTTTGGCATCGCTTTCATCTGCACGCAACCTCGAATCATCAAACAGGTGAAATCATCAATATTCCATTCTCCTGTTCTGCTATGTCCAGAAATTAACGGAGGTCTGTAAATGGAAACAGGTAAACCTCGATCTCGTGCGCTCGCTACTAATTTTTCTGCTACCCATTTACTTTGTGAATAGCCTAAATAAATCCCTTCACTAAACATCAAAGGGTCTTGCTCACAAACTACTTTTCCTGCATAGGATGGAGATTCAAATACTGCTGTTGTTGAGATATAGTGTACTGGTTTAATTTTGCTTTGAGTCGCTAATCTTAAAACTTCTTGAGTTCCCAATACATTGCTTGATTTTAGGCTAGAGTAAGGAAATACCCAATTAACCACAGCCGCATTGTGATAAATCAGATCAATTTCTGCCGCTAGTTTGGCAAAATATTCATTACTAATACCTAATTGGGGACGACATATATCACCCAACACAGGGATTATTCTTTTACTAAATATGGGCTGCCAAAGTGAGTAATAATCTAAGTTATTTTGGATTCTAATTAAAGCTTTATTTTCGTCTACCGCTCGGACTAAGCAATAAATCTTAGCCGATGTTTTGTGTAATAGTTCTGCTAATAAAAAAGCACCTAAAAATCCAGTTGCTCCCGTTAAAAAAATGGTTGATGATTGCGATATAACAGAAGATTGGTTAGATATAGGGGTAATTTCTGACTCTAAAATCGCTTCACAATTAAGATCGATAGCCTCATCTGATAGTAAACTAACTTGCACCCTATTAGGAGTAGGAGAAGATTTTTTTTCTAATTGCTCGGCTATGTAATTAGCTAACTGGGCAATGGTTGAAAATTGCCAAATTAGATAGGTTTCTAATTCTAGAGGGCTTGCTAACCACTGGTTGAGATCGTGTAAGAGTTCTATAGCTGTTACTGAATCTAAGCCATAGTCTGAAAATGATTGGTTGATATTAATTTTTTCTACAGTAACTTTTAGTTTTCCAGCCAACCAATTAGCAATCCAATCTTGTATAGATTGATAATTATTGCTGAATTGTGTTTCTGTAATCTCTGCGCTATCTAAAACCGTATTCTCCTGTTTAATTTGCTCAAATTCAACCAATATCTTAGATTCTATAGGATCATCGTCAAGATTTTTATTGATACTTTTTCGCAGAAAATTATCTAATTCACGATATTCACCTGCTAAATTTTGTTCTAGATCGCCTATATTATTAACGTAGCTGCTAACTCTTTCCACAATATTGTTTGCTTGCCAAAAAAGAGCATTATTTTCAAATTGACAAAGTGTGTTTGCAATTGCTTGCTCAAATTGTAGTTGTGCCCAAGTAACAGTTTGATGCAGATGGGGTGATTCAGAGCGTGTATATGCCCACTCAGCCGCAGCTAACAAAATCCCTTTGGTTGCCAGTTCACCAATGAGTAGATAAGCCCAACGAGTTGCAGTAATGGGATCTACTTTCGATTCACTATATTGATGATAAATCTGTGCTGCTAAAGCTTGCAAACGTTGAGAAATTGTGGCAGCATTCAATCCTTCGCTCAAAAATCGAGCTAGTTCCTCTCCCTGATGAACTAAGCGAGAACCTAAGAAACTGTTGAGGGTTTCTGTTGGCCCTTCAAAAATCCTTAAAATCCTAGCATCTCGTAAAATCTGGGGTATCTGAAGTAGCTTGATAAGGAGTAAAATTTTCATGACTCAGCAGATTATTAGTAGCAATACATGGCAAGTATGAGAATTGCTGATTTTGGCTGAGTTGATTGCTGATATTCCCTAATAAATCAGTTGTAGTGAGAACAACTAGCGGTTGAGCATCTGCAATGATTGTTTCTAACCTAAACTGATGTTGATTGCGTCGGGGTGGATAGGCTGGAACTGCAATTACTCCAGCATATAAACAAGCAAGAAAGGCTGTAATAAAATCAAGTCCTGGTGGGTAGAGAAGTAAAGCTCGATCCCCTGGAGTGGCGATTTTTTGTAGTTGAGATGCGATGGCTTTTGCTTGTTGCTCTAATTCTTTATAGGTAAGTTTGGTGGCTTCTCTTTCTCCATCTTGCAGAAAAATAAAAGAGGTTTTATCTGGCTCAATTAAAGCTCTTAATTGAATAAGATCAACAAAATTTGTAATTTTCATACATTTTTACCCAAAGATTTATAAGCTGACCTGCCTTCTTATTTCAATTTGCTCGATGACTGGAACAACTCTTTGGACGTTAATGGATAGGAACGATCGCCCTATTCACGCTCTTCAGTTGGCTCATGTTGACTGAATTAGGCTGTGAACGTAGGCGATCGCACTTAATGCTCAAAAGCAGTTTACTTACTTTGCAGTAACTTTTCCTAACCCATCAAAGCTGGACGTTCCACATAGGTGACCCGATGCAAAATCCGCCAAGTCTTATTGGGTGAACCAGCCGCAGTTTGACGCAAAGCACGCGCTTCTTCATCATTACTAGCTAACCATTCGGGATCTACAACATAGGCAAAGAAGTCATTGAAGTTGTTGGTGCTGCCTTCGAGGTAGAAGCTCATAAAGCGATAGCGATCAACTTTTTCACCCGGTAGAATAGGGCGATCTTTGTAATCGGTAATCCCTTGACGTTCTACACCAGCCACTGACACATTTAGAGCAAATCCTTTGCTTTGGGTTTCTTTTTTGGTCATCGTTTGGGTCATGTGAACAGTTGCTTGAGCGGTAAGTCCCCACGCAAAAAACCCAGTAACTACTCCTTCTCCTTGGAAGCCCAAAGCACCAGTAAAGCTAAATGATCCACCTACCGTATGTTCAATCGTAGAAGCAAAATTTTGAGCTTCAGCATAAATACCTCCATCTGCATCCCATACATAAGTATTGACGATATTACGCTTACCCGCTCGGATTTGTAAATCTTCCATTTTCTGTTGCCAACCCGCAAATTTCTCGGAAGCATTCACTGCCTGCTGTTGTTGTTTAAATCTCGCTTTTATCTCGTCCTGGGAAGGGGTTGCTTCTTGAGATTTAGAACCTTTTGTGTTTTCAGAATTAAGAGAAGGTTCCCCAGTATCATAATCTTGTTTTCCTACCTCTCGCCGTAAGGAAGTTTCATCGGTTAAACGGGCGTTAAATTGTTGAAAGTAGGCTTTCCGCTGCTGATCTCGATAGTCGATCTGCTTTTTCAAATTATAAGCTTCAAGCAAACGAAAATAGCTGGCTGGATAGAGAGAACCATATTGCAATCGCATCTCTGGAACCTGTTGAAAAAATCGATCAGTGGTTGCATTGGTGCCTGTCATCCCATCTAAGCTACCGTTCATAGTGTATGCGGGATTAATTAAGAATGTGATGGTGTTCACATCTAGGGGAATATCTTTGTTAGGTTCAATCTGGTAGCCCACCATTTTTTTGCTACGGCTTAGACGGAGTATATAAACATCTGCTAATCCCGACACAACTAATGCGTAACCAATATTTTTAGGGATGAACCGTTTTCCCAAAGATGGAAACTTAGTCTGCTGTTCTACCGCACCATGAAGATTTAATTTATTGGTAATCTGCAAGCCAGAAGCAGCTGAAATGTTAGTAGCATTTAAGAAGCTATATTTACCTGTTGAATCAAATTTCAAACCCTGTTTTCCCTTGTATGCTATTTTAAATAATTCGCTTTCCCAAGCAGTACCTAAAAATGCTGAAACATTGTATCCTAATCCCGCATCTTGAGCGCGATTCCAGCTATAAGATACACTTTCATTAGTAACAAGCTCAACGGATGAGGCATCATTATAACTTTTTAGTGCCGCCGTACCAGAGGTAAGTAAGGTTAGATTTTCGCTGGGTACTGGAGGCGCACCCTCTATGTAACCCAACAAGGTAGGATTAACTTGAGCATTGCCAATCCATGTCATTTCTAAGGTTTCAATTCGTTTGTCAGGTAATAGATTGACCCCGGCAATACTAGGAAAGGCAAAGAAACGTCGCATCATAGCCGATTTTTGCTGTTTATCATCTAACCCGATAGTGCTATATTCACAGCTAATCAGTGCATCTTCCCAAATAGGCAGGGCATAGTCTTCGGTTATCGCAGCACCCTTGACTGTGCCACGAATAGTACCTTTAAGGTTTAATACTTGATCTCCCTGAATCTCATTAAGTGGCCAATATCCAACAAGTCCTGATTCTGTCCCCGTTAGCTGCTTGTGCATATTAGCCTGAATTTCTTCCTCAGTGCGAGCTTTGTTCCATATCTGGAGTTCTGAAACAGCACCATCATAATAATTCTGATCGGTTGCAGCAGCTTTTCCTAGAACAACTGTTGTTACTACTGGGATAGTTTTAGTTTTGCTAGTACCACTATGCCAAAGTTTTCCATTGAGATAGATTTTCATCTCACCTGTTGTAGCATTTTTTGTAAATGCCCAGTGAGTCCAGCTACCTTGAAAGTCATCTGGTGTCGCTATTTTTTCTATGCGATCATAATTTCCTGCTAAAGAACCACAATCAAAATAAATTTTGCTATCGCTCCAAGGTAGATGGATGTTTAAAATCCGCTGATTTTCAGCATTAACCGCTTCAATCAAGCAAGTATTCTTAGGAAGCTTGCTTCCTCCCTTAGCCCAGAAACTGATTGTGATTTCATTACCTGAAGGGATACTAGCTGGAAGCAGAGTTATAGAACTATTTACCCCGTTAAACTCGATGATTTTTTGTCCGGGATGACCAAGCGGTGCAGTAAATTTGCACCAACTAGGAGTGCCTTGAATGGTTCCATCAGCTTGTTTCCCAGTCAGATCTCGGATTTTATCTACTTCATCCAGAGGATAATATGCGACTAACCCAGGTTCATTGCCACTGAGCCGAACTTTACTGTTAACGGCAACTTCCTCCGCACGGAGGGCAACTTCCCAAATTCTTACTTCCGCAAGTCTACCTACCGCAGAGTAACCGGGTAATGAATTTAGGAATTTTCCTAGGACTAAATTACCAGAACCTTGATAATCTCCAGCTATGTTCTCTGACTGGAGGACTTTTTCTCCGTCTCGGTAAATAGTTCGTGTTTTTTTTGCATCACTTTGAATGTCATAAACACAACACCAGTGATGCCAGTCACAATCGTTATAACTTTCGTCTGTGTCGAGATCGTTGCTGTAAAAAGCAAAGGTAAACTTTCCAGTCTCGCGGAAGGCGATGTGTAAGCCTTTATTTTTTTCGTCACTACCTTGACTGAGAACACAAAAACCCATCCCAAGCTGATCCCGTTTTGCCCAAAACTCAATTGTAAAACTCCGGTTGTCAAGAGCAATGTTACCGCAATTAATCGAACCACTATTAGAAAGTTTTAAACAAAGAGGTAGCTGATCTGGAATCCACTGTTCAAATGAGGCATTACGACTGTCAGCAGTAGCGTCAAAGTTAATTTGTCGCATCTTGCCTTGATTATCAAAGTAGCTTAGTTGGACATTACCTTCACAGGTTTCAATAGCAGTTAATCGGCTGGTGGAGTTAACAAAGTCCAATAATGCACCTTGAGTTGTCAATTGCCGGCGATCAGTTGCCAGAACTGTCATTATCACGGGTTTTGATTGACCACCAATCTCTTTCGGATTTAAGTTATTAATCTCGTTCTGAATAATAGTGAGTCGTCGGTTCACAATATTCAATAAATTGCTGGCATCATTGAGATCATTTAAATCTTGTTTAGATTTGAGAAGTTCACTGGTTTTGCTTTGTAGTGCCTCGTTCTCCTTTTTAATTGCATCATTCGGATATTCATCTAGCTCATAAATCAACCATTCTCGACCTCGAGAATCTTTGGCTTGCCATTCATACTGCTGGACATTCCCCCCATTGCTCATGGATTTTCCTGATACATCCAGAACCTTGCCACTGTGTTTGGCAACAATTTTATAGCAGTTGCCTTCCGGCAACCACTCAAGTTTCCATTTTTGGTTATCTACATTGAACCGATTGCACACCTGGACATTTCTATTATTATCTTTCTTTGCTGCAGATACATCTAGAACCTTTTGACTCTGTTTAGATTCAATTTCATAGTAGTCATCCCCCACAAACACAAATTTCCATTTTTGGTTATCTAGATTTAACCATTCCCACTGGTGAACATTTGCATCTTCCGTTCTGGCATCACGACTTACATCCAGAACCTTGCCACTGTGCTTCGCAACAATTTTATACCAATAATTTTGACGGTCTGCTTTCGCAGCCTCATACATTTTTTGACGTTGCTTAACCTCCCCTTCAAGGTCATTTATTTTCTTTTCTAAGTTAATCTTTGTTTCGGGTTTACTGGCTTGCTCTAATTGCCATTTGCGAAGCAGCAAGGTCGCCTCTTCTTGCTCATATCGCGTTAATGTTTGTAATTTTTTGTTGGCTTCTGATTGTTGATTCTCTAGAGTTTGCAACTTAAATTCGTCACTGTATTGGGCTTCTGTAATGGCATCAGATACTAATTGAATCCGATGCTTGCGAATTTCAAGTTTTGTCCAATTATTACCTTTGACATCAACAAGCCCAAAAGAACGAACCATCTTTACCCCATCAGGGATAGTAAAACTTGCTGAAGCTTGATACCAACCATTATTTAGGTTTTGAAATTCAAATTTTGTTGAGAAGAAGTTCTCTTGCTTTTTTGAATCTCGATTGGCTTTGCCCCAATAGAAAGGTTGAAAGACTGGATTTCCGTTTTTATCAATGTTATTAGGCTCGATGAGCGTATCCAACTTAAACTCAAAGCTCTCTACATAGGTCGCCCGTTGGGTCACAGCAAACATTTCATCATTAGTGTACTGAACGATTAGGGTTTTATTGTCCTTGAGCTTGCGATCAAGGGTAACAGCACTAACAAATGCGTCGCCATAGACAATGCCATTGTTACCAAAGACGGAAAAATCGACCACTTCTCGTTTGTCACCTTCAACAATCGCACCGAGTCGCCAATACCCAACTAAACCAACTTCCTTACCCGTCAGTCGCAGATACATACTATCTTGAACTTCTTTGGGTTGACGGGCATGGTTCCACACCTGGACATCGGAAATTTTGCCAGTAAAATAGTTTGATTTGGCTGTGCCTCCAATCAGAAATCCAGACTGCCATTTATTTTTATTTGCATTAGTGATTCCTGCGCTATCTTGAGCTTGAGGTTTGGTTTCAGGCGTTGCAGAAACTACTTGCTTGGCAACTTGCTCCCCATTTCGACACAGAATTAAATTAGTTTCTGTTGTTTTCTGATCGTCAGTTGTTTTCTGTTCGCATGAAAAAATGCCTGCATAATGCACCCATTGGTTTGTGGTTACAGGAAGTGGATCTTCAATTTGGCGAAAACCATCGCTGAAAAAGACTTTCAGGATTGCATGATTATTGTTAATTGCCAACTGCATTAGTTGACCTTTTTCACCAACAATTAATTGTTCTCCAGTTCCGTTGTTCGACCAATAAATCCAAGCCGAGTAGGTTTCGCCAAAAGAATAGTCTGGAGATGGCGGCTTTAACTCACTGAGGGCTGGAATCTCAATATAGTCTCCTATGCCATCAAAGTTAATACCCCGTTGCTTGCGAGATTCGAGTTTAACGTTAGCGGCGGCTCCCGGTTGCCATTTGACATCCAGGGTAAACCCATTGCTATCAACCTCAGTCACGAGATATGTGCCATCAGAGCTCTGGGTATTTGAGATTTGGACTCCATCCCCATTATCGAGTCCATGATTGGGGCTGGTAATCCTTAACTTTCCTTCGACTGTGCGTTCAAAGGCGGTAATGATTCCATCAAAAACTAAACCACTTTGTTCTGATGGAAGCTCTTCCCAAGTTCCAACCTGCCAGTTTTCACTGTTGCCATCAACCCATTTCGCCTCAATTTCAAAGGTATTATCATCAACTTTTTGAACGACATGATAGCCGTTGTAGTGCTTTGTCCCTTGAATTTTGACATTATCCCCTGAATTTAATGTGACCGCTTGGGCTGAAGTGATTTGGATGAGATCGCCCTCAGTTCTCGTCATACCAGCGATTATCCCTGTAGCAGGTGGAGTGCTATCTCCAATTGCTCTTATTTCATCCAAGGTATTCAAAGGCAGTAAAACATAGCGATTATTACTTCGCAATATCTGAGATGTTCCATCTTCAGAAATTTGCGATAGAGTTCCATCCTTTGCAGCAGCAAAACTTAATGCTACTGTATTCCCTTGATCTGTAGGAATAACCAGCATGATTTTCGAGGCATCTTTGATCAATTGAGTTTCACTATTTTGAGTTAGAATCTCAGACTGCACATCATATTTCGTCGCAGACAGCCCATTAACTATCTTTAAGACATTACCTTTCTCGTCCTTTAATTCCAAACTGCGGCGAATAATTCCTGGTATGCTACGAGGTACTAAAACACTGGGTTCTCCGGGTTTTGGATCGAATACGGTAGAGTCTTTGACATCAAACAAACCCTCTTCAGAAGCAAGAATTGAGATGATATCAACTTTCTTCGTATTGTGGTTATACGCAAAAATATGCCAACGGTACTTATCCAATTCATTAGTGGGTAATAATACTACTGAAAACCAGCCATTATGGAGTGTGTTAATAACGCTAATTTCTGTTGTAGGTTCGTAGAATTTGTTCTTATTCTTATCTTGAAAATTTAGAGAATCAAAACTAGATAAACCTATCCCTGAGCTATTTTTATTAGGCTTATTGGGTTCATATTTTTTGCGACTCTGCTGATAGCGGACTTCCAATTTTCGATTAAGTTCATTGGTCATGCCGTCTAAAACGAAGCGATCGACCAGCAATGTATTCGTTTTAGACTGCCGGAAAACATAGATGTGACCCAATCCAGATACCAGTTGAACTGGAGCAAAAGCAGATTCTTCGTTAGTTCTGTAGCGGGATTGCAAAATAAAGCTATTCGGAAAATCTTGGTGAGTTAATTCTTTTCTTTCCTTTTCTACAACTGAGGAATCTGGCTTTTCATTGGGAAACAATAACGGTTGCCAATCCTCCCAACCATTTTTGTTGTAGTTATCCTCATATCCATCTTGCTTGACTGTGTAGTAAATTTTTCCATCAGGAGCAGTACCAAACAGCACTACTTTTCCCTCGTGGGTAATGCAATTGATGTAAAGGTTCGTTTTTTGAATGGAATTGGAGAGCAACATAGTTTTACCTTTCGTTTTTGGAAGATTTTTACAAACTAGCTAAATCTTGTTCAGGAAATCAGGGCTACCACCCATAAACCCCTCAAAATTTTCGTTCTGAATAGGCAACTTTAGGCTGTTAATTAGCCAAAAATTAGCTATCAGCGTTGCTAAATTTATGTGAATGCTTCTTAAAAAGCACAAGTAACTTGTTTTTTTGCGAGTTCGTTGACGAGAGAGTTATCTAAGTAGGTAGATGAGGATTAAGCTCTAAAGGGTTTCAAAGTCTGGTTCTTAACAATCTATCCCAACTCCCCGATGCCGTCTGTACAGGAAAGTATGGAGTTGTCAAGTATGGAAAGTATGATTTAAGGTAGAGGCAGCTTTATATAGAGCGAGAAAAGAGATGGAATTTGAGCAGGTAGTGGAAGTGGTCAACCATGCGATCGCTCCCAAAGTTGTTAGAACGCTCACTGAGGTTGAAGTTTCTCTTTTGTTCGGTGCTTGGAATAACCTCACTTATGATCGCATTGCCGAGCGATCGGGCTATTCTATCAACTATCTCCAACGGGACATCGGCCCCAAATTTTGGAAACTTCTCAGTGAGGCTTTGGGCCGTAAAGTCAACAAAACCAATCTGCGCGGCATTATTACTCACTTTAATGCCCCGACGACTACTCCTCAACCTCAAGCCCAACGGTCAATTGATTGGGGTGAAGCGATCAATGTTTCCAACTTCCAAGGTCGAGGTGAAGAGATTGAAACCCTGACCCAATGGATAATACAAGATCGCTGCCAACTCATTGCTTTGGTGGGAATGGGGGGAATTGGTAAAAGTACCTTAGCCGCTAAAGTCGCTCAACGCTTACAAGACCAATTTGAATTTGTCATTTGGCGAAGTCTCCGCAACGCCCCTCACTTAGATACGTTATTGTCCGAACTGGTGCCTTTCCTTTCTAACCAGCAAGATCTTCAAGCTAAACCCGAACGACTCCTGTACTGGCTGCAAACCCATCGCTGCTTAGTGATTTTGGATAATCAAGAAACGATTTTACAAGCTGGCAATTGCGCCGGATACTACCAGCCAGATTTCACAGACTATGGTGAATTATTGCAATTACTGGGAGAAACTTCTCATCAGAGTTGTATTTTACTCACCAGTCGTGAGAAATCCGCACAAGTTGCCATATCAGAAGACTTAAACGGAGCAGTGCGATCGCTTTCCCTAAGCGGTTCCTGGGAAACCTCCCTTGCCTTAATGAACTCCAAACAACTGATCGGAACTGATACAGAAAAACGTCGCCTGTGTAAGTTATATTGTTGCAATCCCCTTGCCTTAAAAATTGTGGCTGCCTCGATTCAGAGTTTGTTTGAAGGGAATATTAACTCTTTTTTGCAAGAAAATATATTAGTATTTAATGGGATTCACCGCTTATTAAATCGGCAATTTGAGCGGTTGTCTCCTGTCGAACAAACTATCATGTATTGGTTAGCAATCAATCGAGAATGGACAACGATTGCAGAACTACAAGATGATATTGTACCTCCAATTTCACGGGCAACCCTATTAGAATCCCTAGAATCCTTAACGCGGCGCAGCTTAATTGAAAAGCGCTCCGGCGAGTATACCTTACAGCCCGTTGTTATGGAATATGTTACAGACGGTTTAATTCAGCAACTTGTGACGGAACTGTTAACGGTTAAATTCTCCTATTTTCATCAATATGCACTGATTAAAACAACAGTTTTAGACTATATTCGAGACAGTCAAGTCCGATTAATTTTACAGCCCTTAATCCAAAAACTCCAAGACTCACTTTACAATTCTGAAACCCTAGAGCAGCATCTGCAATCGATTCTAACTGCATTACGCCACGCCCCCACGCCATTCTTAAGCTACGGTGTGGGTAACTTCATCAATCTGTGCCGACATCTGCAAATTGACCTGACGGGATGGGACTTTTCTCATTTAAAAATTCGCCATGCCGATTTCCGGGGTGCGACCTTACACCACATTAATTTTCAATCCGCCCATTTTGCTCAATCCACCTTTACCCAACTCTTTACAGGGGGAGTATGGGTGAAATTTAGCCCCGATGGGCGACGCTTTGCCATTGGAGATATGAACGGAGGACTGCATATTTGGCAGTTTGAACCGATGCAGCCCTTGATGAGAATTCAGGCGGGACAAGGCTGGATTCTGGCGGGCGACTGGAGTGCAGATGGCACAATGATAGTCTGTAGTGCCGAACGCAGAATTCTGCTTTGGGATAGTCGCACAGGTCAATGTTTGCGAGAGTTTCAGGGATATACGAAATGGATTTTTGCCCTAGCTTGGAGTCCCGATGGTCAAAAACTGGCTTGTGTAGGGCAAGATTCGTTCATCATGGTTTGGGATGTGGCAACGGGAACCTGTCTGACTCGCTTAGGCCCTAGCAAACCCAATGATGAGAGTTGTTGGGTTCATGATGTCGTATGGCTTGACAATGGGACTCTCTTGGCAGCAGCCGACAACGATTGCACGATTAAACTCTGGGATGTCGTTACAGGGGAGTGTATTCGGGTAATTCCGGCCCACGAGTATTGGACGTTGGCTTTAGCGTTACATCCGAATGGCAAAGTCCTGGCAAGCAGTGGAGCGGATAAAACCGTCAAACTGTGGGATTGGCAAACGGGAGAGTGTTTACAGGCAACCACCATCCAGGATTATCTCTATAGTCTGGAATGGAGTCCAGATGGTCATAGATTAGTCGGGGGAAGTCTTGCTCAAATTATGCCGCTGTGGGATAGTTCTCTGAACTGTTTGCGCGTGTTTCAGGGAGAACAGAGTTGGATTTGGGCGGTCGCCTGGAGCCACGATAGCGGTACCTTCGTCAGTGTATCCCAGGATCAAGTGATTAAATTTTGGAACCCTCAAACGGGTGAGTGTTTCAAAACATTGCGGGGCTATAGTGATTCCTGTTGGTCTGTTCGGTGGAGCCAAGACGGAGTTCGGCTGTTGAGTAGCAGTACAAACTATACCGTGCAACTCTGGGACAGCCAAACCGGTGAATGTCTCAGGGTATTTCAGGGACATACTAAAGAAGTGTTATCCGTTGCCTGGAGTCCCGATGAACGCTTGATGGCGAGTAGCAGTGCAGATGCCACAATTCGCATCTGGGAGGTGCAGACGGGACGATGCTTAACGGTATTATCAGAATATGACAATTGGGTACGCTCAGTCGCTTGGAGTTGGGATGGAAATTATGTCATTAGTGGCAATAACGATCAAACCGTGAGGATCTGGGATGCTCACTCTGGGGAATGTTTATTAACCCTATCCGGTCATCAGAACTCAGTGATGTCGGTTGTTCGGTTCCCAGTGGGCAACCGGGTAGCGAGTGGGAGTTCGGATGGAACGATTCGGCTATGGGATTTAAGCCGAGGGGTTTGCGATCGCGTCATTGAGGTGAATCATCCGATCCATTCGATTGCCTTGAGTCCTGATGGTCAAACTCTGGTGAGTGGAGATTATGATGGGAACGTTCAACTGTGGGATGTCGCCTCTGGAGAGTGTTTAAGAATATTACAGTCCCAGGTAACTGGACATATTTATTCCGTAGCTTGGAATATCGATGGCAATCAGGTGGCGAGTGCTAGTAGTGACACCACCGTCAGAATTTGGAATGTCAAAACGGGTGAGTGTGAGCAAGTCATTGAGGGTAAAAATCATGCTTGGTCAGTGGATTGGAATCCGGTGAAACCGTTATTGGCGATCGCATTTTTGGAACAACCTATTCAACTGTGGGATATACACACTTATAAATTAACACAAACTTTAAAGAGCATTCTCCCTTACAAAGGTATGAATATTACGGGGGTAACAGGGCTGGGCGAGGGGCAAAAAGCCACTCTCAAAGCATTAGGCGCGATTCAAGAAGGTGTAGAGATGAGCAATTCTAGTTCCAATTTAATCGAAAATTAAATTTTCTTAAATATCTGGGATAAAACAGCCCTGGAGAGAGCTATGAGGTTTGATTCAATGTACCTTTTAACCATCTTGTCACCCCGTCATTCTTCTGCTTTTAGCCAACAGCATAGTCGCTCATTTCCCGCATGAAAGGAGGATAAAAACCTAACACAATATCGTGTTTGGGTACGCCCAAATTGACTAAATCTGCCCCAATATCATGCTCCGTTGAATTGTAAAAAATCCAGATTTTCTCACTCCGAATATCAAGATGTATTACACAATGATGTACCCAGCGTTTATGCTGCCAACCTAGATGCACAATTTGATAATGATTTCGCTGGGTATCAAAAATAGTCTCTACCTCAAAATCACCATAAGCCGGCTTAACTTCTGCGTAACCCATCAACAATTGCTGCACAATTTGCTGATAGTATGTTAATTTATCCGTTACTCCTTCCATAGTGAAATTTGCTCCATTTCAATATTATAAACTATTATTTTTACGGAATTTTCTTGCAGCATTGAGGCGGGAAAATCAAGTTGAAAGAAGCTGTTATAAACTAGCTCGGGTACGGCTAGATAGAGAATGCGATCAGGGTCTTCACGACGCAATGCAGCCCGATAGTTAATATACTGCCCCAGTGCTGTATGAAACTCGGAAATTGCCGATGTAGTAGCTAAAAAACTTTTAACTTCTACCGCAATTTTCTCCTCTCCTCGCTCCGCCGCCAGTAATCTTTCTGCTCCCAAATCAATTTCCATGTCTACACCACCTACTTTAATCTGAAACGGATCGCGAGTCACATTCCACTCCTCCTTAGCTAGAGCCTTCTTAACAACTTGATGAAAACGATCCTTAGCCACAACAGATAATCCGCTCTAGAGGTATAGTTCTAACCTATGATACCAAATCCCAATCCTCAGCCATTTTGCACCATCCAAACCAGAAAACCCAAAATTTGCTCAACCGGGGGGAGTGGATAATCAGTCAAATCAATCGTCACAATTTGCCCTTCCAGCTTGAGAAACCGCCAAACTGTACCGCTCGTCACTGTTCCGTAAATCGTTGAAATCGGTTGCTGTTTCTGTTGATTAAACCGTTGGGAAGCCACCATCTCAGCTAAACACTGTCCCAGTCCGGGTTTCAAATCTTCCTTCTTCGCTTCTACTAAAACCACAGCAGGTGCTTTAATAAACAATTGCTCTGGAGAGCGACTCATTAGAAAATCTATATAACCTGTTAAATCAACCTCTGGCTGCACGTTGAATTCTTCACCCGAAAAAACACTAATTTGTCCCTTAAGCTGACGTTTGACTTCTAATAAAACGGGATTGATAATCGCTTCAGAACGGGCTTTTTCGCTCCCTACTGCGATTGCCCAAGGTAACGATTCTTTCAACGTATCTTTGAGCAAAGCAGTTGGATTGACTGGGGAAATCTCTGGGAGAAAGCGATCGCCTTCCACAATCGTGAGTTGAAAATCATCTACTGCTTTACTCAGTGTAAATTTACTATAAGGCATAAAAGTTTTCCCAATCTGTTTATAAATTTAAAAGACCTCGAATTTGACACTCTCCTAACAGATTGTTGATGCCCTAAATTATACAACTCCTTGACAAGCTAATCGAGTATTGTTTTTAGGCTTATTTCTTTCCAGATTAACTCGTTAGAAAGGGTGAATTGCCTGTTTTTAACAAAATCATTAAATGTTCAATGCGTTCATATTCATCGAGTTCCTGTTGTTCGGCGGGAGTTAAATCTCCTCCTTGACGACGATTTAACAGAATGAGTAACCGAGACTGCATTTCGGGTGTGGGACGAAATTCGGCAATTTGGGTCGGGGTGGGTTGACTACTAGACATCTCCGAAAATCCCCAAATGCCCGCTATCACTACTTTTTAAATCTCTAGCACTCCTGCGCCAAGTTGCCTAAAAGTAACGGATTCATAAGCTTTTTCAGTTATATTAATAATAATTAATGAATTTTGTCTCTAATATTTAATCAATTCTCATAAGAAGCCTTGGCAATTCTTCGATGATAGTACAATCGCTCCTATTCGCCATCTTATTAATCCACATACTGTCAAGATTACTGCTTCATAATTTCTCCTTTTTAACCGAAATCTTTCTGAAGCCACTCGATAAATTTTTATCAGCCTGATTAAATGTTCAACCACAATCCTTTGTTTAGCTTTTAACCGATTTTCTTCTCGATTTTCAGCCGACATTTCTTGATTCCTTGGTTTCTTATGGGGTGTATTAATTGCTGTTTCTCCTAAGTAGGTGGTCACAAATAAAGTAAACAATACAAAAAGATTGTTTAGGATAATTCTTGAGAGTTACTAAGGGAATTAAATCGCAATCGTTGGTAGGTACAATTATTTCTTTCATTTCTATCTTCAATAGCTTGAATCACAGCTTGTATCAAATCATATTCATCTTCAAACATTCTTCCTGCCAGTTCATGCTCTTTCAATTGATGCCATTCGGGTTCTATTTCATTCAATTCGGGGCTATAAGCAGAAAGAAAGAAAAACTCTAATTTCTTGTCTTGCCACTCCCTCTCTTTTTCTTGGATTTTTTGACTCTTATGGACACTATAGTTGTCTTGAATTATCACGGTAACTTGTCCGGTTTTCTGAAAATGCTTTTCGGCTTTTTCCGCTTGCCAATCTATAAATTTTATGTAAGTTTCACTTGTAATTCCTGATAGACTTAGACCGTACTCAAAACTTTTCCCTTTTTCTAATGCTCCAATTACATTCACTCTTTTTCCTCGCTTTTTCGTCTGGTTTATCTGTTTCTGCTTCCCCTTCTTTGCATAGCTGTAGCTCACAGGAGTCCACAAACAAAAGCCGGATTCATCTAAATATTTTAATTTAACCAAACCCTCTTCCTCATAACGCTTTAACGTCTCCAAGTCTCTTCGCTTCCTCGCTGTTTTTTCGGGATTCTGTTTTTTCTTTAAACTCGATTTTGTCCTTTTCCACCGCCAGTCTTTTTTTTTAAGATTTTTCTAATTCTTTCTCCGCTTAATGCGATCGCTCTCTCTCGCAACAGTTTTTCCGACAGTTGACGACTGTTATACGTTCTCTCATCTGTCTCTATACAAGTTTCTAAATATTCTATATCTTTTTCTTCCCACTTCCGTTTTCTCCCCGGACGAGGCGCATCAAACAATCCTTCTTTTTCTTGATTTATCCATCGACTTATTGTTCTTCTCACCATCGCTTCTGAACACCTTAAGTTCTTGGCTATTTTTGATACTCCCCATCCTCCATTACTAAACATTAATATATCTATCCTCTGCTTTGTTCTTTTCGGAACTTTCTCTTGCTGATACAGAGTTAGTACCTCTTTTTTTCTTCTTCTGTTAGTTGGATTCTTAACCGCATTGGCATGACTGTTCCTCCGATACTTCTTCATTTTCTATTTTAACTCTATTTATGACCACCTACTTAGATGAGTTTCATGATGTTTAATCCCTGTGGGGGTTGACATCTTTAATCATCTACTAGCAGTCTCGATTAGAAATTGATTTTAATCCTTAACACCTATGATTCTTCGGGGAAAATTGGGTGAGGCATCTGAACATTTTAAGTGAGGGAAATCACAGTTGAGGCCAGCAGAAGCCTCGATATTTGGCTTAGACACGGAAAAACCGCCCCGGATGAGGCAGTTTAAAGAATCATGATTTTCAGGTTGACAAGAGATGATGGTTGTTTAAGAGGCAGCGAAAGCAATCAGAAGCAGGGAAGTGACCAGAAGGACAGCAGCAGCACCTTGAAGGGCATAGCGACTTTGCTGTTCCGGTGAGGGGTACTCAGCTACATAAAGTTGGGGTTCAGTGGCGTAGTTATTCAGGATTCCGTTTTCGTTGGTGGTGTACATGGTGTTTCTCCTTGAACTCGCTTGTTTCTGTAAATAAATGTAACGTAATGTAAAAGATTGTAACAGTGACTTGACTCAACACCTGAAGTGATGTTAATCACAGAGAACTTTTCAGGAATCTCTGAATCGGGTGAAGATGAATCTATGACTTTTGCCCTAAATGTCAAGGGAAATTAATCATTGTAAAATCGGGTCAAACAGTTTGCCGTTCAAAAGCCAAATCAGATTTACAACTTGAATTTCCCTTAAAATAATGCCCAATCTGTACATAATTGGTGGAGCCAATGGTTCTGGTAAAACTACCTCAGCCCTGCAAATTCTCCCTGATTTTCTTGAAGTGTTTGAATACGTCAATGCCGATGAAATTGCGGCGGGTCTTTCTCCGTTTAATCCTGAATCCGTTGCCATTCAAGCCGGACGATTAATGTTAGAAAGACTGGCAAGTTTAGTTAATAATCGAGTTGATTTTGCCTTTGAAACCACTCTAGCAACTCGCAGTTATGCCCGGTTTTTGAGAAACTGTAAAAATCAAGGGTATCAGATTAACTTAATTTACTTTTGGTTACAAAGCCCGGAATTAGCGATTGCTAGGGTACGCAGACGGGTCGAAAGTGGGGGTCACAATATTCCAGAAGAAGTGATTCGCCGTCGCTATGAAGGGGGACGGAAAAACCTCACGGATTTGTATTTACCCCTATGCGATACTTGGATAGCCTACGACAATTCGGGGACTAGCCCTCAATTAGTAGCTGCATTAGGAAACAACCAAGAGATCATCATTTATGAACCCGCCATCTGGAATCAAATCACCGTCCGAGAATAACCCCCCAATTCCCCTAACCGAACTTCATCAAAAAATTGATGCCGGGGTGAAAATTGCTATCGCTAAAGCTTTAGATAGACATCGGAAATTAGGGGAATCTGTCAGTGTTTGGCAAAATGGAAAAGTTGTCACCTTAACCGCAGAGGAAATTCCTCAACCTCCAGCAGATAATCAAAGTTAATTATTAGTTTAAATCCCTATGAGTAACTTATCATCTACCATTGTTCAAAAGCTTTGGAATTACTGCAACGTCCTCCGAGATGACGGCGTAAGTTATAGCGATTATGTCGTAAAACTTACAAACATTCTTCAGGATATTCAACTTCAGGAAGTTGACCCGCTATAAAAAACCGAACAGAACCTTGAATCATTCCAAAAAGAAGACGATAATTTTTATCTTCGACAGAAGTAGGAACAAATGCAAAATAACGAACTCTGCCACCCGATGTTATATCTGTTATTTGAATTTGTCCAGGATAAAGTGAGTAGATTCTGTCCAAGGTATCTCCAATTTTGGCTCCACTAACGGTTGTAATCCGTTCATTACTAACATCAACTCTAGCAATTCTGCCATTTATAGCCATAAAGCTCACTCCTTCTGGCCCGCCTTGAGGCTCATAGTAGAAACACCCCAATCTTGCTCCATGACTGGTTGTTTTAATCAAAGGAGTTCCTGCGGCACTGGAAGTTTCAGCAATCGTCATCCCGACGCTGACTGGGCCAATTCCATAAATCGATACTTTGGATTGTTCTGTTAATTTAGCTTGAGCATTAACGGAGGCAATTGCCATACAGAAGGTCAAGGCTAATCCAATCAGAGAAACGCTAAAGTAGAATAGTGTTCGAGAAAGAGGTTGACTTTGATGACAGTACAATAATTTCATTAGATTTAAGTAGAATAAAAAGTTAAATGAGAGGTAATCAAGAAACGACTAAGCTGCATCCTCTTGATTTTTTATCGAAGCCAACAAATGGATTTATCTTGTACTTCTATACAGCGAATCATTCGTTGACTTTCTGTCTTTAACTTTTCCTTCTCAGCTTGAGAAATGCGTTTTAAAGTTGTGGGGTGGCGAAAATAAGTAACACCACAAACCCCATCAACGCTTGTATCTTCGCAAGGTTTTCCTGCCCGTGCTTGTAATCCCCAAGCCATCTTTGTTTTCACACCATCTTCCCAAATTAAAAAACTACCTCCGCCTCCTAGCCAAGAATTCGACTGATAAGTACAAGTTTGCTGAAGTTCTAAATTTTCTCCTCGGAAAAACCAACACGGCACTGGAGTCGGTTTAACTTCACCGCCGTAAGCTGGACTGGCGACTCCCATTATTATGATTGCCAATAAAGCCGAGCATTTTTCATGAGTCCGTAATATATTCATGCTTCCTTGATATTAGTTTGAATTGAGATAGATTTTAAGAGAAAGAACATAAAAAAGCGTTACTGGTTTAAATTTTTCCCAACCCAGATGAGTATGAATAACTTAAAATGAAAATCAATTCACTAAGTTAGTTTGGGAACAGGCGAAAGTGTTGACAGAATCTATCGTTTAATTTAAGTAAATTTAAGGATTGGACGGATTGACTGATGAAACTTTGTTCACAAAGCAATATTAATCACGCGACTGCCCATCAAATTCCCCTGAAAATTGGGCAACGAAACATAATGCTTGTTCGGTTTGTTGATTCCCACCAGCACCCCTTTTCTTGGTCGGCTATCGCAATGGGGTTATCAAATCAAGCGGATTTTCGCCAACTGTGGAATCAAACTTGGGCTGATATTCCCTTTGACTTCCTCTGGCAACCCGTTCCAATTCACTCTGGTTTTTCCACAACCTATCCTTTTTTTACCGTATTAATTCCTTCTTCTTTTGGGTCTGCTAATCCAGATGCTTATCAACAATATCTTCAAAAGTTAAAACCCCACGAACAGGTGGCAACATTTCCTAATTTGTCCGGGGATGCGTTGTTAGTCGTACCTAAAGCCACAGGAAAATATGGTCATCTTGCTGCTTTTTGTCGTTTAGCTGGGGTTGATTTGCAACACGCTTTGTGGAAAAAGGTTGGAGAAATTGCCAAAACTGCCATTGAAAAAGGGGATTCAATTTGGTGTAATACACATGGTCATGGTGTTCCGTGGACGCACGTTCGTTTTGATTCCTGTCTGAAGTATTTCACGCTTTTATCTGCTAAAAGCATTAATAACAAAACTCAAATTATGTGGTATGAAAATTTTTATTCAGTTTATACAAGCTCATCACAATTGTAATCCATGCTATTTTCTAATTACACTCAAACAAACTCAAAAAAAGAAGGAACTTGACTCGCTATTTCTTTGCCTAATTTAATTGATGTTATGCCTAAATCCACCATTCGTTACTGGAATCCGTTAAACCGAGAACATCAGGGTCACTGGAAACCGATTCCAGGGTTTGAGGAACACATTGAGGAACTCACTTTAAGCCTTGATGAAGAAACAGGTGAATATACCCGCTTAACTCGGTTTCATCCAGGGACGGATACAACCCCGGCGGGTGCAAAAAGCCATCCTTACCCTGAAGAAATTTTTATCGTCAGTGGTCGTCTTTATGATGCCGCCTTTGATCTATGGTTGGAATGTGGACATTATGCTAGTAGACCCCCTGGAGAAATTCACGGCCCCTTTAAAACTGATGTTGGCTGTGTTGTTTTGGAAATATCCTTTCCCGGTCGTGTTCAAGAATAACGCCAATTCAAAAAGCAGAAATTCAATAGCTTACCGAGGATTAGATTACTTTTAAAGGAAAAACTGTTACTGTTAGGCTAGGTTGTATATTAAGTTTTAGTAATCTTTTTTAATTGAATATTTGGAGATTAATATCATGGGTTCTTTTGATGTTACTTGTGCATTCTCCCGCGCTGGGATTAGGATTGGTGACGAAGTTTTATTAGTTGTAACTTATCAAAATAATTGGGATACCTATACATTAATGTCCGATTGTCATCAATACAAATTCTCAAATCAACAACTAAACCCTCAACCTCAATCTCCATTCCAATTCATCGGAGTTGGTTTATACGATGATTACGGAGCCATTGAAGATTTTAATCACGAGGTTAAGGAAGGGGATTGGTGGGAATATCAATTTATGGTGCATCGAACTATTGCAGAAACCCTATTAGATAGACCTTTAAATCTTGCTCACTTAGAAGACGATGTGATCCAACTGATTAGCATGGCATATCAATTAAGAATTCAACTACGGACAGGTTTCCTAGGAAATCAGTTTGTTAATTTAGAAGAAATGGAAATGCAGCGTATTTTAAGGATTATCATTACAACACAACCGTAAACTATGACGCTATCACAAATCAACAGCTTAATTGACTCCAAAGTTGTAAGTATTCAGTATTCAAAAGATGAAGCTTGTCTTCCACAAATATTATTTGACAATAGCTTATCGTTCATCTTCTCCGGGGAGATTGATGATATTGATGGCTGCATTATTGTTGTTTATAGCTTCACTTTTGAGGGATTGAACTACACCTATGATCCCGAAACTGAGTGCTATTACAATATCCAAGATGATCAAACCCCAATCGATACACCCAATGGGGATGAAGCGATTGAACTCAAAGAAATGGCTGATCAAATCAAAAATTTCATTGACAACCAAATGACTTTCGAGGAGCGGGTGCGTTTGCTTGAGGAAGTTATTGAAAATGTGAATCAATAGGGTATTGAGCCGAGATAGCGGTATTGCAACGATAATCAACCTGTGGCTCAAACCCTTACCTTCAACCGCAAGAAGGCTCCCGCCATAGCTGTACTCAGCTTGGCGGTGAGATGAATTGCGGACAGGGTTTTTGCTAAAATAGTTACGTCAAGTAAAGCAACGTAACCATGTTGGTATTTGAGGCAAAACTTGAGGGGTTGAAAGAGCAGTACGAGAAGCTGGATGAAGCTATTCGCACTGCTCTTTTCGTCCGTAATTCTTGCCTGAGATACTGGATGGATAATCGGGGCATGGGGCGCTATGAGTTGAGTGCATATTGTGCTGTCTTGGGCAAAGAATTTGCTTGGGCAGGGAAACTTAACTCGATGGCTCGTCAATCTAGCGCAGAAAGGGCATGGTCTGCCATTGCTCGTTTTTTTGACAACTGTAAGAAGAATAAGCCAGGAAAAAAGGGCTTTCCACGTTTCAAAAAACATCAAACCCACGGTTCTGTTGAATACAAAACAACAGGATGGAAGTTGTCCGAAGACAGAAGGTATATCACCTTCAGTGATGGTTTTGAGGCAGGAACCTTTAAATTGTGGGGAACTCGCGATCTGCACTTCTATCAGTTGAAACAGATTAAACGAGTGCGGGTAGTGCGCCGAGCAGATGGCTACTACGTTCAGTTTTGTATCGAAAGCGAGCGAATTGAAAAGCGCGAACCCACAGGTAAGACAATCGGGTTGGATGTTGGACTCAGCAACTTCTATACCGACTCCAACGGTGAGACCGTTGAAAATCCCCGTCACTTGAGAAAAACCGAGAAATCGCTTAAACGCCTTAACCGCCAGTTCTCTAAGACCAAGAAAGGTTCTAAAAACCGAGACAAGGCCAGAAAACGTTTGGGCACGAAGCACCTCAAAGTAAGTAGGCAGCGTCAAGATTTTGCCGTGAAGTTGGCAAGATGCGTAGTCCAGTCTAACGACTTGGTAGCCTATGAGGATTTGCAGGTGCGGAACATGGTTAGAAACAGAAAGTTCTCTAAATCCATATCCGATGCGGCATGGTCTAACTTCCGCGACTGGTTGGAATATTTCGGAAAAGTGTTTGGCGTAGTGACTGTTGCAGTTCCTCCCCAATACACCAGTCAGAATTGCTCCAACTGCGGGGAAGTCGTCAAGAAATCTTTGAGTACAAGAACACATAAATGTCATCAATGTGGTTTTGTGCTTGATAGGGATTGGAATGCGGCTATCAACATACTTGAGCTAGGACTCCGTACTGCGGGGCACGCAGGAACGTTAAACGCCTCTGGAGACATCGACCTCTACATTGGTGAGGAAACTCCTCAATGCAAGCCGAGTCGTAGAAAGAGGAAACCCAAAGAGTAATCTTGGGAATCCCCCGCTATATTCGGTACTCCGAATTAGCGGTGAGAGGATGTCAAGAAGACATAGGAATCTAAATTAAATATCAAATTCCCAACTCAGTTTGTTGCTGCAAGGAGAGAAGAACAATTCCTGCCACAGCAAAACCACTGCCCACCAGGAATGCTGATTCTGGACTCACGGTTTGCCATAACCATCCTGCCAAAAAACTTGCAGGTAATAGAGCAAATCCCACCATGAGATTGAGAAACCCAAATGCTGTCCCGCGAAGATGCTCCGGCACTCGATCCGCTACCATTGCCAGCAACACTCCTTGAGTCATCCCCATGTACAAGCCATAACTGGCAATCAACAGCCAAACTTGCCAGTAGGTTTGAGAAAACGCCAGACCTAGATAAATGAGAGCATTTAAGCTCCAACCCAGAATTAGCAACGTTTTACGGTTAACGCGATCGCTCAATACTCCCACTGGGTAAGCACTCAGGGCATAGCTAAGGTTCATTACTACCAAAACCAGCGGAATGTGAGCATCGGGAATCATGACTTGTTTTGCCTTCAGTTGCAGAAACGCTTCACTGGAGTTGCCCAAGTTAAATAGTAATGCAGCGATCGCCAATCCCCAATAGGCAGTACCCAGACTTTTCAAGGCTTGAAAATTGAGTGGATTTGGACGGCTTAAAGTATGGTAAGGCTGTCGAGGCTCATGTATCCCTACAGCAAGACAGAGCACCGCTAAGATCCCAGGAACTAATGCTACGGTAAAGATGAAGCGAAAACTTTGCCCTGTACTCAGAAATCCAAATGCCAATAAAGGGCCTAAAAAAGCACCGATCGTATCGAGGGATTGGCGTAGACCATAAGCAGCACCTCGATTAGAAGCATCGGTTGAATCCGCGACTAGGGCATCTCTAGGAGCAACCCGAATCCCTTTGCCAATGCGGTCGCCTACCCGCGCTAACAGCACCCATAATGGGCTACTGGCAACGATAAATAGTGGTTTTACTGCGGTAGAAAGCCCGTAGCCAAAGACTGCTAATTCTTTACGCCGTTGCCAATAGTCACTAATCGCTCCCGAAAATATTTTGAGAATTGATGCAGTTGCTTCTGCCATCCCTTCAATTAAGCCAACCAAGGCAACGTCTGCACTAAGAGTTGAAACCAAGAATAACGGCAGCACCGCATGGATCATTTCACTGCTGGTGTCGTTGAATAGGCTAGTCAGACCCAAAATCCAAACGTTTCGGGAAACTTTCATCCGCGGTGGCATAGTGATTTAATCGCAACAATGGCACTCCCAAACTTTAGCATTCATTGTGTCATAAGCACTCGCGTAACGATGTTAAACCCTCTGCTTTCTGATAAGCGTTATATTTACCCATTATTCCCCCTCCATTTCCCCAGCTAAAGTTAAAACTTGTCCATAAAGCCGCTCTGAAATTCTTGTTCCCTTTACCTGCATTTCATTTAAAACATCTTTAACACTACCCAATAAACCCCGACGCTTTGCTAATACTAAAATCCCCACAGTCCCAATTAAAGGTAACTTTCGAGCTATAGCAACTTTACGCGCTGCCTTTTCATCAATCAATAACTGAGAAGCCCCAATCTCTTCCGCTAAAACAATCGCTTCTGACTCTCCCAAATCTAAATTAAAAGACCTTTGTAACTCCTCAACCATCTGCTGATTATTGACCGTTACAACCTCTAACCAAGCCAAATTCTGCACAAAACTCGCGGCGGGATGCTGACCTGTCTGTAATTCATCAAATACCCCCTGCGGAATCACCACTTTCTCAAAAATTTGAGGCAATAAATCCAGAAGTTCAACTTTAGCTAACTCACTAATAGGTGTGGTGTCAGACACAATAATCATTTAAAAACCTTGCTGATTCAAAATCAATTCAGCTTGTTCAACTTCTTGCCGGAATTCCTCCAAGTCCTGCGAATCATCAAAAATAGAAATTCCCCATTTATTCATAATTTTAATCAGGTCTAATCGAGAAACATCCAGAATTTTTGCAGCCCTACCACTGCTAATTTCTCCTACCTCCAATAAAGCCATAACATATCCTTCTTTCGCTTTTTTTAAAGCTTTTTCTCGATTTTCAACCGAAACCTGAATATTTTCTAACGCTTCATCAGCAATTGTTAAAGCCATCCTCAAACTCTCCCAACTTTATATTTAAATTAAGGGTAAGTTCCATCAATTAAAATTTTCCCAATTCTACAGTTATATTCTATTGTCGTTAAGATCATTTGTCAAAGTCTCAATACAATCAATTATTTCTTGACAAGTCATCGTAAAATCTCCGTAACCATTGCAAAATTAACCCTGAATTTTATAAGACTGGCCACACATCGGACAAAAGCGATATTGTTCAGAGGTAATGGGATGAGAACACCCAGGACAGCGATCGCACAACTCCCCCCCACACAAAAAACAAAACTTAGCTCTAGGGTCAGTCCACCCCAACTCCGGTACCGCCCCTGGTGTCCAACAATGCAAACACAGTTTCAGCGAATGAGACACCTCCACCCCTGTCCCTCGCACCGCCGCCTCCAAATACGCCACCGGAACCCCCAACACCTGAGCCAGACCTCGTTTTGCCTTCTGACTCAGGCGAGTCGTTAATCCGCGTTCAATCTTGCCAATACTTTGCAGATGCAACCCACACCCTTGCGCCAACTGCTCTTGACTCAGACGCTTCAATCCTCGTAGCCGTCGCACGTATTCCCCCAGCGTTTCCTCGGGTTGGGGCAAAAATTCCGATGTAAAAGTATGCATTAAAATATGCTAAAAATACTCTAAATTAATCTCTTACTATTTCACCATAACTGACCCATTATGACAACCACACTCGCTACCCTTGCCACCCAATTTTTAGAGCGTTCTGAACTCTCACCCGCAACCCGAAAGTCTTATGAACTTACCCTGATTCCCTTCCTCCAACAGTATGGGTATTGGGACATTAAAACACTAGATCGTCAACAAGTGCGCGACTACCTCGACTCCTTAACCCACCTGAGTTACACCACCCACCGTCGCCATCAACGTATCCTCATCGCCCTCATGAACTTTGCCGTCGATGAAGGCTATATTCCCCTCAACCCCATCGCCCGCCTCAAACCCAGAAAACCCGATGCTGAACAAGGAGAACACCACGAAGACACCACGATCCGTTACCTCAAACCCAATCAACTCAACGCCCTGTATCAAGCCATCCGCCACCTCTGCAACTGGCGACTGATGGCTTTAGTGCGTTTACTGCATCGCAGTGGAGCCAGAGTCAGTGAAGTCCTCGCCTTAGATCTCGACCAAATCAACTTCTCCGAGCGGAAATTCCAAGTGATCGGCAAAGGCAATAAACGACGCTGGTGCTTCTACAGCGTTGATGCCGCCGACGCCTTAAACCGTTACCTTCAAAGCCCTCGTTGCCCTCATCCCCAAGCGTTATTTGTCGCCCAGCACCCCAAAACCTTAGAAACGAACCGCCTCAGCTACAGCCAAGCGTATCAAGACTGGAAAGAAGCGATGCGCCAGCAGGCGCGGCTAGCGCCATCGCCCTTGTCCCGACACTTCAAGATGCGAGATTGCATGATTTAAGACATACTTTTGCCACCGAACGGGTCGGGTTAATGGGTTTAGAAGAATTACGAGCATTGATGGGACATAGTAGTATCCAGACGACGTTACAGTATCAAAAAGTGACATCAGAAAAAGCGGAACTAATTGCTCAAACTGCCTTAGATAAGTTGCTAGAGTAATAGAGCTAAGAGTGTGTAAATTTATCCTAAACTCAAGAGTATTAATACTACTCTGGAACATGGGGGTAGACAGAAATGTTGATAAAAAAATCAAGATTTAAGCCGCCAGGTCACTTGGCTTTGAAGGCGGGTTTTGTGTATGACTATGATTTTGAATATTCATAGTATTGCTGTAAACTAACGTAACATTTGCTGGGTTAAATATTGCGATCGCTCAATCGTGTAATAAGCCAATGTTCCATGTAAATAGCTGTAGCGAACTGCAAACATAAACGCTTCAAACTGCAAACAAGCCAATTTTCAAACCACATTATTTGCAAATAAGAGGGGTCTCGAAACCACAATAATTGCAAATGAAACTGCAAACAGGATTTTCAAACTGCAAACAAGGGTTTTGAAACCACAATAACTGCAAATAAGCCGTAACCCTTTCAGGAATTGGGGTACAGCATTTATTGCCTCCAGGGTGTCCAATTTATACGAACTTTTATACTGGACATATATGTACGCTTTTCGTGGTTTAATTTGGACTAATAACGTCCAATTAAATCTATAAAGCGGTTTTTACCGACAGCAACTAAAGGTATGGCTATTTATGCTTATCTGAGGGTCTCCAGCGACAAACAAGACGTACACAACCAACGACATGGCATTTTAGAGTATGCCAACACCCATGCTTTGAGTCCCATCCAGTTTATAGAGGACACAATTTCTGGACGGGAGAAATGGTTAGAGCGAGGTGTAGGACAACTACTGAATCAAACTGCCCTTGAATCCGATGTAGTCATTTTTTCAGAAGTGAGTCGGATGGCACGCTCTACCCTACAAGTATTAGAAATGCTGGAGTGTTGCGCGCGTCGAGGAATCAACGTCCATATCGCCAAACAAGGGATGGTATTGGATGACTCAATGCAAAGTCGAATTACAGCAACGGTTTTAGGCTTGGCAGCAGAAATCGAACGGGAATTGATTGTACTCAGAACAACTGAAGCCCTAGCCAAGCGGAAAGCCGAGGGAAAAACGTTGGGACGACCTAAAGGACGACAATCTGCACATTTAAAACTGGACACAAGGGAAGCAGAAATTCGCAGCTATCTAGCCAAAGGGATTAGCAAACGCTCAATTGCCAAACTGGTCGATTGTTCACCTTCGACTCTCTACGATTGGTTATCACGTAAACATCTCCACCCACGCCCCGATAAATTAGTGGAGAAATCATAGGATGCCCAAGAAACAAATACCAATTGATGCCATCGTAGATCTACGTCGCCGCTTAGACCAACTCCCACCGCGCAGTCCATCCCGCCGGGTATTAGTCCAAGAAATAGCGCAACTGTATGGCATTTCCGAAGATACGGTGTATCGAACACTGCGAGAAGGCAATGGAATTCGCTCAGTCCGTCGCGCTGATTAGACATCTCCGAAATAGAAAAGGGAAGGGGGTATAAAGATGGTAAAATGGAATTTTACCCGCCGGGAGAGATGAGTAAATTAAGAGACTATCTGGACAAAAACCCCCAGCAAGCAAAAAGGCTA
>NZ_JADEWU010000150.1:0-2872 GCF_015207485.1 Planktothrix mougeotii LEGE 06226 | reverse complement strand
GCCCAGTTGACACCACCAACGAAGATACACAAGTCGAACTCACCTTTGCCGACCTCGCCGCCCAAGGAAATGAAGCGGACAGTGATGGCACGGTGGATGCCTTTGTCGTTAAAGCCGTTAGTAGCGGTACGTTAAAAATTGGGAGCAGTGCCGCCAGTGCCACAGCTTGGGTTGCAGGGAGTAATGATAGGATAGATGTCACGAAAAAAGCCTATTGGACACCCAATGCCAACGTTAACGGTACGGTCAATGCGGTTCAAGTCATTGCTAAAGATAACGACGGTTTGGAGTCAGCTACCCCAATAACCGTAAAAGTCGCCGTAACTGCTGTTAACGATGCTCCCACGGCTGCCGACAAAACCCTTACCGTTGACATAGACGGGAGCCATAATAGCTTTACGGTGGCAGACTTCGGGTTCAGTGATGTGGACACCACAGACACCCTCGCTTCGATAAAAATCACCCAACTGCCCACAGCCGGGACATTAAAACTCAGCAATAGTAATGTTAGTCTCAACCAAGTTATCACTGCTGTTGATATTCCTAACCTCAGATTTAATCCGGTTGCTGGTGCCAACGGTTTAGGTTATGCCAACTTCAAGTTCAAGGTTAATGACGGCAAAACGGACAGCTTGGCAGCTAATAAAATCACGATTGATGTGATTGCCATTAACGATGTACCCACCGCAGCCGACAAAACCTTAACCATTAATGAAGAGGGTAGCCATAGCTTTACGGTGGCGGACTTCGGGTTCAGTGATCTCGACACCACAGACACCCTAAAATCAATTAAAATTACCCAACTGGCCACAGCCGGAACATTAAAACTCAGCAATAGTAATGTTAGTCTCAACCAAGTTATCACTGCTGTTGATATTCCTAACCTCAGATTTACTCCGGTTCCTGGTGCTAACGGTTTAGGTTATGCCAACTTCAAGTTCAAGGTTAATGACGGCACTATTGATAGTGTGGTAGCTAATACGATTACAATTGATGTTACTGCTGTTAACGATGCACCCCTATTAGCCAACTTCACCTACAACGGCCTCACCACTATTAATGAAGATGACAGCAACTCCAGTGGGGATATCGTCGGGAATATGATTCCAGCAACGATCATTCAAGAAAACACCAACGTCTCCCTCACCGGTGTTTACGCAGGTTCCGTCACCACGGCCGACTTCGACAAAGATGGGGACACCGATATCCTGCTCACGGGCTTCGATGGTTCTAAGAACCCCATCAGCCAAATCTATACCAACAACGGCAGTGGCGGTTTTAGCCAAAACACCAACGTCTCCCTCACCGGTGTTGTCAAGGGTTCCGTCACCACCGCCGACTTTGACAATGATGGGGACACCGATATCCTGCTCACGGGCTTAGATGGTTCTAGCTTGATCAGCAAAATCTATAACAACAACGGCAGTGGCGGTTTTAGCCAAAACACCAACGTCTCCCTCACCGGTGTTGCCGCTAGTTCCGTCACCACAGCCGACTTCGACAAAGATGGGGACACCGATATCCTGCTCACGGGCTTCGATGGTTCTAGCATCATCAGCCAAATCTATAACAACAACGGCAGTGGCGGTTTTAGCCAAAACACCAACGTCTCCCTCCCCGGTGTTTACTATGGTTCCGTCACCACCGCCGACTTTGACAATGATGGCAACACCGATATCCTGCTCACGGGTGTCGATGGTTCTAGCATCATCAGCAAAATCTATACCAACCCCATTCCCATATCCGATGTAGACACCACCACTATCCTCAAAGCCATCGCTATCACTGCCACCGACAATAACGGCACTTGGCAATATTCCACCAACAACGGCACAACCTGGACAAACTTCCCCACCGTCAGCAATAGTAACGCCCTATTATTAGATGCGGGGAATAAAGTTCGCTTCCAACCCAATGCCAACTATAACGGCACTATTCCCAACGCCCTCACCTTCCGCGCCTGGGATAAGTCCACAGGTACAGCCGGAAGTACAGCCGACACCACCACTAACGGCGGGACAACGGCGTTTAGCGTCAACACTGCCTCCGCCTCCATCACGGTAATGGCTGTTAACGATGCACCTACCGCCACTGACAAAACCGTAACTTTTAACGAAGACAGTAGCTACACCTTTGCGGCTGCGGACTTCGGTTTTAGTGATGTAGACACCGGAAACACCCTCGCTTCGATAAAAATCACCCAACTGCCCACAGTCGGGACATTAGAACTCAACGGTGCTGCTGTTACAGCTGACCAAGTGATCATTGCTGCCAATATCCCCAACCTAAAATTTACCTCGGTTGCTGATGCCAACGGTAGCGGTTATGCCAACTTCAAGTTCACCGTTAATGACGGCACTATTGACAGCTTGGCAGCTAATACGATTACAATTGATGTCACTGCCGTTAATGATGCTCCCACAGCCACGGACAAAACCCTCACCGTTGATATAGACGGGAGCCATAATAGCTTTATGGCGACGGACTTCGGGTTCAGTGATGTGGACACTACAGACACCCTCGCTTCGATAAAAATCATCCAACTGCCCACAGTCGGGACATTACAACTCAACAATAGTAATGTTAGTCTCAACCAAGTTATCACTGCTGTTGATATTCCCAACCTCAGATTTAATCCGGTTGCTGGTGCTAACGGTTTAGGTTATGCCAACTTCAAGTTTACTGTTAATGACGGCACTATTGACAGTGTGGCAGCTAATACAATCACAATTGATGTACTTGCCGTTAACGACTTACCAACAGGTAATGTTAGTATTACAGGGACAGCAACACAAAACCAAACCTTAACCGCAACTAATACCGTAGGGGATATTGATGGTTTAGGAACATTAAATTATCAATGGCAAGAGTC
>NZ_JADEWU010000024.1:0-75684 GCF_015207485.1 Planktothrix mougeotii LEGE 06226 | reverse complement strand
CCCTTGTCCCCCTCTCCTCCCCCTAGGGTAATTCTACAGAAGTGGGTTTGGCAATATGAGGCAGTCCCCAGCCTAATTTTTCGCGGAGAACTTGGAAAAATTCGGGAGGATGGAGGCGAATAAACTTAGCATGATAGGGCGATCGCTTAACTCTCACCTGATATTCAGGAAGAACATAACAACCCCCATTACCATCCACCACCATCACTAACTGATTTGGACTAGCCGGATAAATAATTACGGGTTCGGTTTCCCCATAAATTAAAGCCCGTGAAGCCAGAGAATGGGGACAGATGGGCAGTAATTGCAGCACTTCTACCCCCGGTGTTACCACCGCACCTCCGGCGGATAAGGAATAAGCGGTTGAACCCGTCGGAGTCGAAATAATCACCCCATCGGCGGCAATATCCACCGGAGCATGACGACCAATTTTGATTTCAAAATGGCACATACAGGTCATGGGCTCCCGATGCAGTACCATTTCATTCAAACATAACGCTTCCCACAGCACTTGGTCTGCCTGACACACCTCAACCGCAATCATCGTGCGATTTTCAACAATATAGTTTCCTTCGAGAACTTGTTCTAAGATCAGAGGCAGTTGATTCAGGTAGGTTTCCGTTAAAAATCCCATGTGACCTGTATTCACCGCCAACAAAGGAATGCCTTGAGGGGCCAGTATCCGAGATGCTGAGAGAACTGTACCATCCCCACCGAGAACAATCGCAAACATCATCTCCTGATCAAAATCGGGAGGGGCAATTTTATCAATGGGAGTTCGGTGTAAAGGATGAGGTTGAGTGGCATAACCGAGTATTCCCCCTGTTCCGGGTGCCGTGCAAACCTTCATCCCCCGCCCTTTTAACTTGTCTTTGATCTCGGTCGCAGCACGACAAGCGGCGGGTTTTGCGTCATTGTAAATAATCCCTACTTTTGACACGCGAAGTTTTGTTAAATTGGGTTTAAACAGAATTAGAGTCTGTCTCAGAACCAGGATGGACATCCCAATTCTGATCGGAGACAAAATTTTAACGATGGTTAAAGCATACCCTGTCTTTGGGCGATTGCGTTGAGTTAGAGGGGCTTGAAGGGATTGCTCCTTTTTTTGCGTTTTTTGAGCTTTTCCTGTTCATATTCTAATTCTTTAAGTTTTTTCATAATTCGACTAAAGTATTCTTGCAGATAAGACTCTAAGGTGCTGATTTCCTGGGGATCAATGCCAAAAACTTCATAGGTTTCATCCATTGATGCTTCTAGGGATTGACCATTGGCTAACACTTCCGCAAAAGCCAGACGGTCAGACACATTCCCAGTCCACTGAAACCAACGGGTAACTTGGCGGAATAGACGCAGGATTTCCGTTGGGGTACGGGTAATTTTAGCTTGTTTGTTAGAGAGCCGTTCACACAACGCAATAATATCCTCAGCCGTCCAAGCTTTGGAACCCACTACCGGGAAACTTCTATTTTCAGTTTCAGGGACGGATAAGGCCTTAACTGCAAATTTAGCAATATCTTGGGTATCCATATAGGCAACGGGAGAACTGACCCCCGGAACCCAAACCGCTTGTTGATCTAAAATGGGGATGGCATATTGACCAATTAACCCTTGAAAAAATCCACAAGGTCTTAGAATGGTGTATTTTAAACCGGACTCAGCTAAAAATAGTTCGGTACAGCGCTTGATTTCTAATAAAGGCACTTGAGGATATTTCTCGGCATCCAAAAACGAAAAGAATACAAATCGTTGAACTCCCGCCTGGGCTGCGGCTTGAATTAGAGCCACTTTCCCTTCCCAGTCTACTTGTTTAATCCCTAATGAATCTGTAGGACGGGCGGTTGCAGCATCAATAACGGCTGTTACGCCTTCTAATGCAGCTTTTAAGCTTTCCGGTTCGCATAAATCCCCTGGAACCAGTTCTGCCCCCCATTCCTTTAAAAACGCGGCTCTGCGGTAACTGCGTGCTAAACAACGCACGGTATACCCTTCATCAAGCGCCCGTCGCGCCACCTGTCTCCCCAATGTCCCAGTCGCACCGACAATTAATAAAGTCATGAATATCAGTTTGAAGCTTAAAGTTTATTAAGTATGGTATCAAACATTCTCACATTTTTTTACAAAACTTTACAAAAATTTGAAGGTTGGCCCTGTAGATCCTGTCTTGAACTGTCAAAGGGTTTGATAAGATGTATTGCTGATTGTAACTGTAGAAGTTTGATTCATGTTAGTTTTTGTCAATTTTGCAAAATGTATTGACTGATAATATTTTTGAGTTCTTGAGGAGCTTCTTTGGCAATCGCCGCTCCTAAATCGGGACGGACAACCCACCACCAAACCAGTTTTTCTAAATGATCGGGAGGATTTTCATTAGGACACCATTCGATAGTCCCTTCATTTACACCAATAATATTGGCACAAAGGTCATTGGCTATGGTAACGCGATCATCTAGTTTTTCAAACTGTACGATGTCTTGCCAGCTAATTTCATTGGGAATAAAATTGAGAATTGATTGGATATCTAGTGTCAGCATTAAACAGTACCTCCAAAAGCTATAATAACTCTAATGCCAAAGTCTTGTTGTTCTGCAAAAGATTGAGTGCTCAGCCATCCTCTAACTGTTACACAGTCCGTAGCCGTTAGTTCAGGTTGGACGGAGTTATAGAAATTGGTAATCTCCTGATGAATTGACCCCGTACCGTGTTCGAGTCGCACGAGATTGCCTGTATTGTGTATTGCTTGGGCCCCAAATCTCTGTAAATTTGATGTTGTTTGCCCAACGATATGATGCCACGCTAAACCCGATCCTGCCACCCCCATCGTTTTTTTAAATTCACCAAAGGTTTGAAAGCCTTGCCCGGGTCTTATAGGTGAAATGACTGTTCTTAATGCTAGTTCTCTAGCTAGTCGTCTAGCTATTTCTTGTCTAGTTTGGTCTGTCATTTATATGAATTAGCTTGCACTGCTTTGATTTAATCCTATCATCAGTCATCTCGAACTCGAAAAAGGTTGATCGCGTAGTAAATTTCACCACGTTTCATCTGTTAATCCATCGGCAACTGTTATATCCCAAGCGGAGTCAATTTCACTCTTATGCTTGTCTATAAGATTCTTCTAGGTCTTGGTTTTGTAATAATTCTAAGGCTAATTCAATTACTCGGGAAGGCGATTGGCATCCTTTGGTAATTTTGTAGCTTTCAATAAATTTTACTAGCGATGTTGGTAAGGAAATTAAAATTTCTTTAGCTTGCGCCATTTTAGTAGTTAGTAGTTAGAAATATTGTTATCTAATTATACCATGAGTTGTAAAAAGAGTAAATTTTAGAATGGACAGGGCGATCGCGCTTTTTGGGAAAAGGCGATCGCTAATATTACTATGATAGAACTATGGGGTAACTATCCTACAGCGTCATCCTATCTGCATGATTGGATCGTTCAGGGGTATAGTAAATAAGGCATTTTTCACAATGTCTGGCTGTGTGTTGATGACGACACCAAAGATGTTTGTATAAACACCTATAATTTCGTTAGTTTCTGTGTACTGAATAATCGTGTCTGCAATACCATCTTGATTGACATCAGTAGGAGTGAAGGTAAGAATGTCTATTATTATAATGGCTTTCGTAAAGTGTCATCTGATCACATTTATTATTACTGTGGCGGGGATTGTTGTTGATTTAATTCCTCCTGGGTTACACAACACTCAGGACTAACTTTAACTGATAGAAGGTAAACTCCCATTCTGATTAATTTCATCTCGAATTTGAGACGAAAGTTCAGTCATTTTAATTCCTAGGCGGGGATAACCCAAAAAAGTAGGGTTAACAGGAAATTCCACTATCGAATTATCAGGATTCACTGAAATATTTCGGAATGTGACTGGGTTTTCTTTTTCGGGGCGTACAGCCATCAGAAAATTATCAGGTTGATAAGTCTCACTAGGTTTTTCAGTATTCATATCTGTAGGATCTTCACCCACTATTACTAACCCTTTATATGATTGCCGAAGTTTCATTAGCATGATATAATCGTTGCGATCGCGCACTGTCGGGCAAGTATCGAAGATGACAGCCACCCTGATTCAGCCACCCCAAGAGAAACAAAGTCCCCTTGCGGATCATGTTCTTTTGAAAAATATTAGTTGGCAAACCTATCAATTACTGTTACAAGATTTAGCGGAACAGCCGGGGATTCGCTTAACTTATGACCAAGGTTTACTAGAAATTATGACACCTTTAGATCCCCATGAAGGTAACAAAAAACTATTAGGCCGTTTGGTAGAAACTCTGACTGAAGAATTAAATATTGAAGTGAGGAGTTTGGGTTCGAGAACTTGCCAACGTCAAGATTTAAACAGAGGTTTTGAACCCGATCAATGTTACTATATCCAAAATGAATCTTTAGTCTGGGATAAAGAGCAAATTGACCTGCAACAAGACCCACCACCGGATTTAATTATTGAAATTGATATTACCAGTAGCTCTATTAATCAATTAGAACTTTATAAAGCGTTTCGGGTGCCGGAAGTTTGGCGGTATGATGGAAAAAATATAACATTCTATCAATTAGAAGGAGAATCTTACAGAGAAACTGATAACTCTCCTACTTTTCCCTTTCTTTCTCAAACTGACATTATGCACTTTTTGGAACTCAAGAAAACGACTAGGGAAAATGCTTGGATTGGCTTATTCCGTGAGTGGGTAAAAAGTCAAATTCCAACAGCAAATTGAATCAGTAAGAGGTTGCGGAATGGCGGGTTTACTCAGGGCATCTGAAGAAGGGCTAAAAATCATTGACATGGTAAGGCGCAATCTCGGATGGAATAAAACTGAAGATGCTTGGTGTCTCGCTGCTTTAGTTTTAACAGCTACCTTAAAGCGGTTTTGGGCTAGAATAGGAATTAGACGAGAGAACTTTATCAATATTTGCAAAGCAGTAGAAATAGAAAACTGGGAATACATAGCTGAAGGCTATAAAATTAAGAAAACAGAACCACTTTTAGCCGCCGTGATGCCTGCGGCTGGCTACGCCTACGCAGATATCTCTTTAGACTCTGAAAGTGATAAAAACTTCCCCCTCCCTGAAAATTTACCCCCCGTAAGAAATTGGGTAAATCGCACAAGAGCAAACTTGTCTGAGCCGAATTTCTGTCTATCAAACTTCAGAATATCCCCTATCTTTTGCTGCAATTGCTACTCAAATGCCGGAAGTGAGTCAATATGAACTCAAAGAAAATATTATCCTGGCTCTCAAGCGTCGGCAATTGCTATATTATGATTACCAACGGGAATCCTATCAATTGCATCCCCTAGTCCAAGAAAAAGGCGATCGCTTATTGAATCAAAACCCTGAAAAAAAATGTTAGTATAGCTCATCGTCAAGCTTATAGTTATTATATCAGTATTCCGCTCAAACCTAAATCTGAATGGCAAAATATTGAGGATATTCAGCCCTTAATCAGAGCGCACTATCATGCGTCTCAGGCAGAAGATTTAGACGCAGCAAAGGCGATAATTGCTGAAGTAGGCGAGGTGATTGATTGGGTGCGGGGTTTTATCCAGATATTTGTCACCCACCGAGCATTGCTGACTATCCCAGTTAGACTGTTGACGGTTGAGGAGTCAGAGGAAACAGAGGAAATAAAGGTACAGGCCAAAAACCTATTTTCTCCCACCTCCCCGGCTCCCTCGGCTCCTCCTACTCCCCTATTCTCCGCCTTGGATTTTCAGTAACAGAAAGCCACCACCGAGACCGACGAGAATTAAAGAAAAACAGACAAAGGCGGTTGAGAAGATTTCTCCAGCCATAATATTGCATCTCCATTGATGATAATTAAGGCTTATTGTATCGGATGGGTGACACCGACTATAGTAGTTTGAATGCTAAACTTGATTTATGTCCAATTTTGCTGAACTGGGACGTTTATTTTTTGAGGGGATAGAAGTTTATCCCAATATTGCTTATCGCCGAATCAACGATGTTACGGTTCATCTGGATATCTATAAACCCAGAAACCTAAGAGGAAAAAATAAAACCTTAGTTGCTATTCATGGAGGGGGGTGGATATCAGGAAATAAGGAAGAAATTGTCCCACAATTGATTCCATTTTTAACTCAAGGATGGTCTATAGTTAATGTTGAATATCGTTTAGGGGCTGTAGCTTTAGCTCCGGCGGCGGTTGAAGATGTTTGTTGTGCATTACGTTGGGTTTTTTCCCATGCTGATGAATATCAATTTGACCGTAATAAAATTGTTGTGATTGGCGGTTCCGCCGGAGGACATTTAGCAACTTTATGCAGTATTTTACCAAATTCTGCTGGATTTGATCAAGGGGTCAAAATAAGCGATCATCAAAAACCAGAGGATTTAACTGAATTAAATATTGCAGCGATTATTAATCTATTTGGGATTATGGATGTTAACGATATTCTAAGCGGGATTAATCGCAAAGATTATGCAGTTCTTTGGTTTGGACAACAACCTAATATTGAGGAATTAGCTAATAAAATTTCCCCGATTCATTATGTTCGCTTTGGATTACCCCCTCTGTTAACAATTCATGGGAACCGAGATGAGTTAGTTCCCTATCAACAAGCAGTTAAAATGCACCAAAAGTTAGATGACTTTAGGGTTCCTAATCAATTATTAACCTTAACAGGGGCAGGACATGGCAACTTTTCCCCAGAACAAGCTTATTTAATCTATCAAACTATTCAAGACTTTTTGCAAACTTATCAACTCAGCTAAAAGGAGGAAACCATGAGTCAAACGGTTTGGAATTTACAGGATAAAATTCAATACTCAGACAAGGGGATTTTAAGTTCGGTGATTTGGAAAGATAATATTTGTCAATATACCTTATTTTGTTTAGCAGAAGGAACGGATATTTCTGAACATACCTCTAGTCGAAATGCAACAGTTCAAGTTTTAGAAGGACAAGGAATTTTAACGTTAAATGGCGAAGAAATTCGATTAGAACCCGGAGTTTTTATTTTCATGGCTGCTAACGCTCCCCATGGGTTAAAAGCCGAGTCTAATTTAGCCTTTTTACTGACCCTATCTATCCCAGAAGATCATTAGTATAAACATTTCTAATAAGCACAAAAAAAATAGAGAGGAAAACCGGGTTTCTTCTCTATTTAAGATTCATACAGGATTGATGGGAACCCTTTCCCTTTAGAAGCGGAATTGAGTCCGCAGTGTTCCGACAACAATCGTACTGTTGTCGCTGTTATGATCCGGGTTAGTTACGACATAGAAGCCTGGAGTAATGGCGATGTAGTCGTTGATGGGATAACGATAGAACCCTTCAATATGAATTGAGGTATCTTTATCCTCTAAAGCACTGATATCGTGGCTGGTCACTTGGGGAGGCATACCCACAATTAAACCACCTAAGCCACCTTCTTTGAAGACATCAGGGAATGCCAAGGTGACCGCCCAGTTTATGATGGTTGCGGTATTATTACCACCTTGTTTTTGATCTGCCCAGGTTGAACCAAACCAGCCACCTAACTCAAAGTTTTTGGAGAGACGCCAGTTGGCTTGGAACCCTAAGTTTTCCGTTGTTGTGGAATTGTCACCAAAGGGTCTATTGGCAATCCAGCTACCCGTACCTCCACTGATCAATGATGAAGTAGACGCCATGTCATCAGAGGAGAAGTAGCGGTGGTTATATTCCAAAGAAACACCAATCTTAGGACTGGGGTTAAACAGCAATTGTAGACCTGTGCTGTAACCGCCATTGAACAAGCCACGACCTTGATCAGCGTATTCAGCTTGGCTGGCTAAGTAACCTAAGTTCAGTTTGAATTTGTCATTGAAGGCATATTTCAGAGCCACCCCAGTTCCTTCCGGGCCACGGAAGGTCGTTGGGTTATAGCGACCAAAGCGGGACACGGCACCATCCCCAGAACCACCGAAGGGAGTTACATAGTCATAAATATCATCTAAGTCAAGACCATTGGCCCCGACGTAGACTTGACCTTTGCCATTGGAGACGGGGAAGCGATAGTACAAGTCATCTAAAACAATGCCGTTGTTGACACCATCAATGGCGGTACGACTCATCAAGGTATTGGTGATGTCGTAGTTAGCAAGGTTAGGAATGGATTTAGCTTCTAACCGGGTTCTTAATAAATCTTGTCCAGTAAAGCTGGTATCAAAGTTTAAACGAGCCCGATAGCCGAAATAGGCCTCGGTAGGATCGCTATCTTCGGGGGCAAAGTTACCCACAACGTTGTTAGTCGCCCGATCGCCGGCCGCATCACCCATCCAGAAGATCACTTCCCCACGCAGTTTGGTGGTGGTCGAGAACTGATTCGCTTCTAATTCTGCGGTTCTTGCTTCTAAGGCATAAACGCGACCGCGCAAAGTTGCCAATTCGGCTGCAAACTCTTCTTGTAAGCGTTGCAGGACGGCTAAATCTTCACGGGTGACTAAGTTAGCGACAGAAGCCGCAATCAGTTCGTTAACCCGTTCTAAACAGGCATTTAAACCCGCCGCGAACTCGTAACGGGTCATGGCACGGTTGCCTTTATAGGTGCCATCGGGATAACCCGCGATACAACCGTAGCGTTCAACCAGGGACTGTAAGGCTTGGAAAGCCCAGTCCGTGGGTTGAACGTCAGATAATTGAGAAACCGATGTCACTTGTTCTAGGGCATCAGTGACCTCAGAATACTCATTAATCTGTTCTAAACCTAATCCTTGGGTTTCCGGGGATTCAACCGCTTCCATCTGAGCGACTTGGAACTCAGAAGCTTGAGCAGTTTGTAGCGGTACTGAAGCCTCTGAGGACGCACTCACGAATTCACTCTTCGGGCTGGTGATAGGTTGAGCCGTGGCAACAGTCTGCGGTTCCATCTGAGTCGGAGACTCACCATTGACCAGATTAGTAGGTTCAACGGCAACATCAGCATCAGGAGCCACTGACAGAGCCAGTTGCTCTGCGGATGACTCGGAATTGGCTTGATGTTGCAAATCAGTATTTTGTCCAGACGGGGCAACAGCACGGGCAGCTTCGATGGTGATTGAAGCCGGATCTGCTGCATTTGCCAACTTCTCCGAGGTCGCCTCAGTTGCTAAGGCTGCATTGGTTAAGAGAAGGGCCGCTCCCAGAACGCCCGGACTCTGCTTTAGAGTGTTCAATAAAACTTTGTTCATCATCTCAATTCTCACACCGACACTTAAAATACCTGAAGCAAGGGAGTCCCCAGCTCGATTGAACCAATAGTATCATATCTTAACTAGAGTTTCTCCTGCGTCAAGTAGGTAAACACAAAGTCAAGGTTGATTTTCAACTTAATTCTATCAGTAGAAGCTTGGCTTAGACCGGGTTTCGCTTCTCAACAAGGGGTTGAGAATTGATCCGTCGAATTGCCACAACTGATGGCTTAGGGGGGTCATTGGGTTTCTTAGTGGGCCAGTTCGATCCGACAGGAACCTGACGAGTTTGCATAAACTCTTCTCCCTCGGTAGTTTGCAATGCAAATTGAAGTGTTTTTGTTGCCATATTCTGACGAGTCCGATGTAACTCACCCGGATGTTGAGCCGCCATAAATAGGGTTTTTTGATCCGGGGTAAAAAACGGCCCCGTCATTTCAGATTCCATTGGCCCGATGGCAAATAAAAAGGCTTGACCCGCAGCGTCCCCAGAGGTTGGCAAAAACCAAACGGAATTATTGCCATACACCCCTAATAAATCCTTTCCCTCTAAAGGTTGTTGGTTCTCATCCAAACGACCTTGGGTAACGGGTTGATTGTGTTTACTGGTGGCAATATCCGTTACCATCCATAAATTCCCAGCGGCATCGAGGGCTAAATTATCGGGGTTGGAAAACCCTAACCCCCCTTCAGCGACTTCTCCTCCGGTGGCGAACATTTGCCATCGGAAGGTCATCGCCTGGGGGACATTCCCCTCTTCTACTAAACGCATCACCCATCCGTATTGATAGGGTTTTTCTTGAGCAGGATGTTTAAAAATCTGTAGGTTAGGCCCCCCTGTTTCAGCATTCGCCTCACCGGACGTAAACGCAATAAATAAGGCCCCATCTGGCTCAACTTCTATATCTTCCGGTCGAGCCGTACAGGTTGCTCCAACAGCACTCGCGGCTAAGTGAGCATCAATTAAAATCGCGCCTTGTTGCTCTTCTGAATTTCCGGTATATAAATCGCCAAGGGTTTTAAAGCGTTGCTTAAAGCGTTGAATATCTTCCTTGGTTTTAGCGACAAAACTGCCCCCATCAGGTCGTTGGGGTAAACTAATCACTCCTCCTGCATGAACATCAGGCAGATCGGGATTTACGGTGGTATCAGCTTTTAAAGGAATCCAGCGACCTGTACCATCAGGATTAAATTGAGCCGCGTACAACATCCCCTCGGATAATAACTGGGAATTTTTTTTATCCTGGATATTTTTAACAGTGTTTTTACTGACAAATTTATATAAGTGTCCGCTTTGGCGATCGCATCCTGAATAAAATGCTAAGGGTTGACCCACTACCACCCGCACCCCAACCGCCTCATGGCGATAACGTCCGAGCCAAGTATGTTTTGTCCCATAATCCTGTGGATTCGTGGGATCAACTTCCACAATCCAACCATATTTATTCCCAGCCAGTCCAAAAACATTTCCTAAACCCTCCATTTTTTCTAATATAAAGGGGGTTTCACTGGGATGATAAGCAGTTCCATCGGGATAAACCGCTTCAGGGACATAACTTTGGAAATTTTCTTCCGCACTCAAAACCGTTCCCCAAGGCGTTGTTCCTCCAGCACAATTACTAAAAGTCCCAATAATTTTTTCCCCGAAGGGATCACTGTACCCCTTGCCTTTTTTACGAAATATAGCAACGGCTGGCCCTGTCGCTTTTAAATCATGTTGATCTTTCCACCCTGAGAGTCCGGTAATTCGTCGATCATTTGGGGAATAGGTTCGCACCCAACGGCCATCGGCTTGACGCTGAACAGAAATTACCCCCATCCCTAAATCAATTAATCCTTCTTGGGATAGTTGTACAATTTCCTGTCGTAATAAATCTTTTTCAGGTAATGCAAACGCATTAATTTTTTGATTTTGAGTTAAGGACTGAATTTTTTTAAAAGATAACGGTTTTCCAATGACCTGTTCATAGGTTTCAAACCAAATCCCCGAACTAATATACTCAAAATTAACGGTCAAAAAACCTTCATTTTCTCCGGTTGCTACAAAGGCAACATAATCATTGTTATATCCAAACCGAGAATTTCCTACTTTGTCCCCCCAACTGGCAATAACATCATAAGTAAATCCTTCGGGTAGAACTAAATCATCTACAACTTCATAGGTGCTGTAGGCTTGAATTTGATTGGAGATAGGAGGAACACTGACGAGATGGGTAGATTCAGAGAGGTGAGCCGGATTAACTAAATCATAGGCATTTGGTAATGGCCCTTTCATCGGTTTGAAAGGTAAGGATGGGGAACTTTTGGGGGGCGAAAATGACTCCATCAAAGGTAATTTGGTGGACTTCTGGCAAGATCCGACTGCTACTGTCGTAAAACTGGCAGAAAATAAGAATAGAAAATCACGGCGCTTCAGAGACATAAAACTTTTAAGCGGTATTGATGATTGAGTTGGAGAAGTTTCATGATGATAAATAAGCATAAAATAATAACCCCCATTTTATTGAATAAAAGGGAGGATTTAAAGGGATGCCATCATTCATGGGGATAGTGCTGAACGGTTAATTAAAATTGTTTCAGTTTGTTAATTCAAAACAAATTCAGTTGTCTTCAGACCTGAGAATATCAACCTAATCGATAACCAAACCCCCGAACCGTAATAATATATTCGGGTTTGCTAGGATTTAGTTCTAATTTTTCTCGTAACCAACGAATATGAACATCAACGGTTTTACTATCTCCAATAAAATCCTGTCCCCAGATAATATCTAATAATTGTTCTCGTGACCAAACTCGCCGGGGATAACTCATGAAAAGTTCTAGTAACCGAAACTGTTTCGGGGACAGTTTAATCTCTTCGCCCCGTAGCAAAACGCGGCATTCTTCTGGATACAGGATAACTTCTTTATATTGCAACATAACGGGTGCAGGGAGTTGACCGAGGCGTTGACGACGCATTAACGCCCGACAACGGGCCATAAATTCCCGAATTCCAAAGGGTTTAGTCAGATAGTCATCGGCACCTGCTTCTAAATAAAAAGCCGAATTATTGGCACTTTCCCGCAACCCAATAATTAAAATCGGGACTGAATTTCCTTGATGTCGTAACATACGACACAGATCTAACCCATTAATCGAGTCCATGATTAAAAGGTTAAAGGGAAATTCGCTGATGGCAGAAGTCGGGTTTTGGATTGAGGGCAGAGCATCTCGCCCATCCAAAGCCACGATGACACGATAACCTTGTTCTTCTAACGCCAGGGAAAGCATCTCCCGCCAAGGCTGTTCGTTTTCTAACAGTAAAATTTGACCATTGTTTCTGACATCGGAACGGGAAGCACTCTCGCTTAATTCAGGAGAAAACATAAAAAAATTTTGTTGTGTTGGATGATAACAGAGTAGGGAAAGCAGCAATTAAGGGTCGCTGCTCATCATTCGGCATTCTGAGGAGTTAGCCGAGTGTTAACCATCCAACATAAATATGTTCTCCGTTGCGAATTCCTTCACAGAGGGAATCCCGGTATTGAACTGCTACAACAAATCCTACCCCGGGCTTGGTGGGGGGGTCGTCAGACTCATCCTGATTGGGCTTCGGTTCTAGGTTTTTAAGCATTGTTCACGCTCAATTTGCCTGGTTGTTTGGAATCTGAATTAGTGGAGATGGCTTTTATCGTATTAGGAGAAGGTTAACACAAGGTAAAGCTTGGGTAATCTTTCGGTTAAATTATTCTAATCAGATGAAAATTTGAAAAGGATAGGGATTGATATAGATTGATCCCTCAATTCGCGGGATTATCGTCGCTCTGTCTTGGTATCCAAACCGATAGATTAAATCGCTACAATAAAAGAGATTGATTTTAACTTAACTTAACATAATGTTACTGCATCTAAGCACTTGGCAAGAAGTCGAAACTTACCTGACCCATTCTTCAGGTATTATTATTCCCATTGGTTCTACAGAACAACATGGCCCAACGGGATTGATCGGGACGGATGCGATTTGCGCCGAAGCCATCGCCAAAGGAGTTGGAGAAGCTACCCAAGCTTTAGTTAGCCCCACTATCAACGTCGGTATGGCGTTACACCACACCGCCTTTCCAGGCACAATCAGCCTTAGACCAACCACCTTAATTCAGGTAATCAAAGATTATATCACAAGTTTAACGAAAGTAGGGTTTACTCACTACTTTTTTATTAACGGACATGGAGGCAATATTGCCACACTGAAAGCCGCTTTTTCGGAAACTTACGCTCATGTTGGAGATATCAATTTACCTAAAGCTGATCAAGTCAAATGTCAAGTGGGAAATTGGTTTATGTGTAGCTCCGTTTATAAATTAGCAAAAGAGTTATATGGAGATCAAGAAGGTTCCCATGCTACACCCAGCGAAGTCGCTTTAACCCAATATATTTATCCTGATGCGATTAAGCAAGCCCCCCTGACACCGGACGTCGCCAAAGGATATCCTATTTATGGTGCACAGGATTTTCGTCAACATTATCCCGATGGTCGCATGGGGTCTAATCCTGCGTTAGCCACTCCAGAACACGGTCAACAATTTTATGAATTAGCCGTTAAAGAATTGAGTCAAAGCTATTTAGAGTTTTTACATTAGAGGAGAATAGGGAATCAGAAAAATTCATGAGCTACCCGATGATTGTTAGCCAATATTGTTCCTGATTCCCTATTTCCTTTAACTCGGTTGAGGTTGAGGTAATTCGATATTCTCAGGTGGAATAATAGGTGGTGCTTGAAAGACATCTCTTAAGGCTTGTTCTAAGGTGGGTCGCATCACAATTCGATTTTCACTGGCTACAATTACTCGCACTAACGTCGGTAAACTATTTTCAGTTGCTTCTAAATATAAAGGTTCAACATAAAGCAAAGATTGTTCAATGGGAATCACTAATAAATTTCCTTGAATGACCCGTGATCCTTGACGATTCCAAAGAGAAATTTGTTCGGAAATATCCGGTTCTTGGTTAATTAAAGCTTCAACTTGTTCCGGGCCAAAAATTAAGCGTTGTTTCGGGAAACGATATAACAGTAAATGACCATAATTTTCTAAATCCGAACGTGCGGCTAACCACGCAACTAAATTATTGCGACTGGCGGGAGTAAAGGGGTGAAGGAGGATAAATTCTTCAGATCTTTCTGTTGGTAATCGCATAATTAAATAATAAGGTTCAACCGCTTGTCGTTGATCTCCATAAATTTCAACGGGAACCCGCCAGAGGTCTTCTCGATTATAAAAAACAATGGGATCACTCATGTGATAAGTTAATAAATGTTGAGATTGAATTGTAAATAAATCCACCGGATAACGAATATGCTGGCGAAGCATAATTGGCATTTCTTCAATGGGATGGAATAAATTAGGAAAAACTCTTCTGAGTGTCGATATTATTGGATCTTGAGTTTGTTCTAAATAATAAAATTTAATTTTTCCATTATAAGCATCTACAATAATTTTAACGGAATTACGAATATAATTAAATCCGGCTTCTTCGGGGTCAGAATAGGGATAAAAATTACTGGTTGTATAGGCATCAATCATCCAATATAAATAGTTGTGATCAGTGGATGGAGCTTGAGGATCTGATTCAGAATCCTCGAAATCCGCATCTGCAACCACTAAATAGGGATTACTATCATAATGGAGAAAAGGTGCGATCGCTTTAACTCGATCTAAAATATTACGTCGGAAAAGGAATTTAGTTTCTGAGGTAAAGTTATCGGTAAATAACATTTGCCAATTTTTTAAATAATAAGCAAATAACCAGCGTTTCCATCCAGTTCCAATGACAATTCCGCCTTCTCCATCATAGGTGTTATAAACATTCTCATTTCCCAGGGGAAAATCAAGTTCTTTAACTTGGGTTGAAGTCATGATTTGAGTATTGGTCAGTAACCCATAATAAATTCGAGGTTTACCAATAGGAATAAGATTGCGAATTCGGGGAGAAACTTGTAAAGTTGTATCTTCATCTAATTCTGGATCAGCACCAATATCTTTAACAAAATATTCAGGAAGTCCGCCATTGGCGACGGTATTAACGGGAGATAAAGTAAATCCATAACCATGAGTATAAACTAAATGTTTATTGACCCAAGTTTTAGCTTTTTCGGGAACTAATTCATAATTTAATTCACGGGGGGAAATTAGTACCTGTTGTTTTTGTAAATTAGTGCTTAATTCTCCTGAAGCAGTTTGATTAAAGATAGAATAGCGATCATAATCTGCATCAGAAAATTCATAATAGAGACGAATTTGTTGTAATTGACGATTAGTTTGTAATAAAGGTCGTTTATCCCAAAGACGAATATTATCAATGGTTAAGTTATTATTTCTAATATCGGTGTAGGTTAGTTGAGCATTTGGATCAAAAGTTTCAACCTTAATTTTATCTAAATTAAATCCTTTACGGGTATATTCAATACTTCGTTGAATATAAGGGAATTCCCGCTCTAGTTCGTTAGGTTGAACAATCAATCGTTGAACTAAACCCGGTATAAAACCTGTGACTATAATTGCAATTCCTAAATACCAAGTAAAAATAGCTCTTAAAGAATAGCTATCAGCAAATAGTTTATCCCTCGCTGAGTTAGAACGTTTTTTAAAACGATATAATTTAGTATATCTTAATAGTATTTCAATATAAGGTCGAATTCTTTTCACAGAAAATGCAGCTTGCCATAACATAAAAATAGCAATAATTAAAGCAAGTATAGATAATAGCAAATAACCCGGCTTTAATATGTTGACATCGGTATAGCCAGCCCCAAAAATTACGCCGTCACTTGAATATAAAAGTTCATAACGAGCTAACCAATAGCGCATTGCACTATTGAGCATTAACAGTCCACCTAATCCATGAAGATGACGTTGCTGAGGTTGTGAAAAACTAGGAAAACGTCCTTTACTCAGACTATTCCCTGAAAGTAAATAGATTAAACTACAACTAATAAAACTAACTAAAAATAATCCCATTAACCAAAATTCTAAAAGATGAACAATGGGTAAATTAAAGACATAAAAGCTTAAATCTCTTCCTAATAAGTTTTCTGTTTGGTTAAATGAAGTTGGATTAAAATATTGTAGAACGTTTGCCCAATGGCTCGACAAGACCAAGCTAAACCCAAAACTAAAGATTAAAGCTAATAAACTAAAAACAATTAAAGGTTTCCATAAAATAGAAATCATCAAAGTTAATAAAACAGGAAGTTTCCAAGTATAAGCTTGAAAATTTTTAATCCAATTCTCAATAATTTGAGGTTCAAACTGAGCCGGGAGGTTGGAAAATAGCGGTTGACTGGAATCCCAATGCCAATAACTAATAAAAATCTGGCTATAGTGGATAACAATTAAACCCAAGAAAAAAGATAAACTCAGAATAAAGAATAAAAGAGAAGGTAATCCTAATGCAAATTTAGATAAGTTTTCATTAGAAATATCGAAAATATTAACCGGGGGTTTTCTTTGTAAATGTTCGGGTAAATATTGATAACGTCGGGCAATTATTATATTTCCCCCCAACCAAACTGCGGTAATACATAAACCTAATACAGCTAACCCAATTTCTGTGACTAATCGTTGTTTGAAAACCGATAAATAACCGACTTCCTCAAACCAGAAGAATTCAGCCATAAATTTAGCACTGAGATCGAGAATAAATCCCAGTCCTAATACCCCTAAACCTATTTTAAAAACTTGATTTTTTGTTACCATGTAGCTAAAGTTTGGCAGGATAAAATAATAAGTTCTATTTTAACCTGTTATAGTTTAGAAACGGATGGACAATGAGCCAAATACCATCGCCAAGGTAGCTCCTGTCCTTGAGAAAGTCCAATGCGTGTGGTTTGGATAATAGCATTGGGCTGTTGTTCTAAACTCTGTTGAAAAGGTGAAGTTCGATGTTCTAACCATAACCCTTGGTCAGGATGAAGCGGTAAACCATTAAACTGAGTATTAATATCCAATAGGCGACACAATTTCCCAGGGCCAGAAGCTAAACGAATTCTTTGTTTTGGGGTTAAAGGTTGGGTTTGTTCTAGGGTCGCTAGAATAGAAATCGGAAGAGACTCTACCTGCAAAGCTCGAATTAAAACGGCGCTGGGAACGCCCTCTAAATCGGTAACAATATTTAAGCAGCAATACATCCCATAAATAAAATAAACATAACTAATTCCTGCTGGGCCAAACATCACTGCATTTCGAGGGGTTCGACGACGATAGGCGTGACAAGCGGGGTCATTGAGTCCATAGGCTTCTGTTTCCACAATTAAACCTCGAATTTGTTCTCCAGTGGGGAGTTGTCGCACCAAAGTACACCCCAATAATTGAGGTGCAACCTGAGTTGATGGATACTCCAACTCAGATGGGTCTACAATCAAAGGCGTTCGAGTTGAGTTCATAACCGACAATGGATATTAAATTTGTCTTAGCCGCATTAACGGTATTATTTACCCTTTCCTGCCTGTTCTTTGGAACCAAAAACGGTTTCTATGATACTGATAACTATCACGGGAATGGTTCAGCCCATTAATTAGAGTCCGGGGTGAGGTCAAGACTATTTGACTAGGGTTTGACCTCTCCCCCTAACCCCTCTCCTGCAAGGCGAGGGGAGAAAGATCACACCCCCATTCCCTCGCAGGGAAGGGGGGCTGGGGGGGTTAGGTCACTCATCATCGCCCCTGATAGCAACTTAAACCTGCTCCCCTTTCAATTGTTAACGCAAGAAAACGGACGATTATTAATAGAAGATTACAGCATCAGTTATTGAAGTGTGGGGCGAGAAATCTTGCGGAAAACTATTGTTTGCTACTCACGGGTTATTTGTTGGGCAGAAACAACAGCAAAATTATCATCATTTAATTCATGATTTGCTGACCTGTCCTGAAGGGGAAGAAATCAACCTGTTAAAAGCCCATCAAGATTTATGGAATAAAGAGTTATTAGGGTTAATGGGACTTTATGCAGATTTAGCAATAGAAAATGATCGGCAAAATAACGGTAATTTCTTAAATTATTTTGCCAATCTCATCGAACCTCAAATCAATCCTTGAAATATCCTAATAAAATTATGATACAAACTGAACATAAAACCCAAATTCAATCCCTCTCCTTAGAGGAGTTTTTAACCCAACCGGAAACCAAACCCGTCCAAGAATATATTAACGGAGTTGTTTATCAAAAACCAATGCCAAAAGGAAAACATAGTCGTATTCAAAAACGTCTCATTGATGCCATTAGCGAAGTTGGTGAAGTGAAAAAGTTAGCTTGTGCTTTCCCTGAGTTACGGTGTACTTTTGGTGGACGTTCCATTGTTCCTGATATTGTTGTTTTTGAATGGCAAAATATCCCTTTAGATGAACAAGGGGAAATTGCCAATGATGTTACGATTGCCCCAGATTGGACAATTGAAATATTATCGCCAGAACAAAACACAACCCGTGTGATTAATAATATTTTATTTTGTTTAAAGCATCAAACCCAACTCGGTTGGTTAATTGACCCGCAAGAACGATTAGTATTAGTTTTTAAACCCAAACAAGAACCGGAAGTCTTTGAAGGAGAACAAATTTTACCCATTTTGGATAGATTAAAAAATTATCAGTTATCCGTTAATCAATTATTCAGTTGGTTAAGCTTTTAAATTTTCCTCAACAATTAATTAATAGACAATCCTTAAATATTGGCTACCCATCATGACAGGGCCAAGGCTAATCAATTTCCCCAGGAACCCTTATCACGCTTCCCATCGCCTCAAACCCTCTTCCTCTAAGCAACTGAACCATTAGACTAGCATCTGGACACTTTATGTGGCACACTTATTGACTAAGATTAAATCTGGCAGTAAAAATCCAGTGGCTAGGATATTTCCCGCAGCCCTGCAAAGGATCTGAACATAAGGTGTGTGTAGTGAACGAGGACGAAAAAATTGCTTATGTCCCAATGAAAGGTGTTGTGCATAGAGCGGGGCGAGTGAGTCGCTGGCGGTTTGCCAATAGCCAATTATCCCTCAAACTCAATTTGCTCAGTACATTAGTCCGCAGGGATTTAGAGGCACGATACAAAGGTTCGATTCTCGGCAACCTATGGCCTCTATTAAATCAGTTATCCCAATTGCTGATTTATACCTATGTTTTTTCGATTGTTCTGAAGGTCAAACTCAATCTTGAAGGATTTCCCGATAATGAATTAGCCTTTGGACTGTGGCTGTTTGCGGGGTTAATTCCTTGGTTTGCCTTTACCAACGGCTTAACTCAAGCGGCTGCATCAGTGGTGGGACAACCCAATTTAGTCAAAAAGGTGGTTTTTCCCCTGGGACTATTACCCCTTGTCCCCATTTTTTCAGCCTTTATTGAAAGTTCCTTTGGCTTAATTGCCTTAATTGTGCTAACTGCCTTGTCTGCTCAAATCCTGCATAGTACCATCTGGTTACTGCCGTTGGTTTGGATACCCCAAGTTCTATTAACGGCGGGATTAGGCTATCTAACGGCGGGACTGACTGTATTTTTGCGGGATATTCCCCAAAGTTTAAGCGTAATTCTCAATCTGTGGTTTTATGTCACGCCGATTTTATATCCCGTGAGTAAAGTTCCTGAATCGTGGCAAGTTTGGATTGTTTGGTGCAATCCGATTACTGGACTTTCAGAAGCTTATCGAGATTTAGTTTTAGTCGGGGAAATGAAACATTGGGGAGAATTAGCCGTGTCCTCAATGATTGCTGTGGTTATTTTTTATGGAGGCTTATGGGTTTATAGGCGGTTGCGTCCAGCATTTGCTGACGTTTTATAACGGTGACAGTTCCTCACACACGCACAAGGTATTTCTCAACCAATACACAAACTGATCACTGATAAACCGGGAAATCAACACAGAATGACCGAAATTGCTATATCTGTTAATCATGTTTCTAAATGCTTCAAACGTTATCGCCATCCGGTTGATCGATTGAAGGAAGTTTTTATGCCCAGTCAAAGTTTGGCGCATAATTTTTGGGCATTACGCGATATTAATTTACAAGTTTGGAAAGGTCAAACTCTGGGTGTTGTTGGGCGCAATGGTTCGGGAAAAAGCACCCTATTACAAATTATTGTCGGAACTTTAACCCCAACTCAAGGGGATGTGGAAGTCAACGGCCGAGTTTCGGCTTTATTAGAATTGGGTAGTGGGTTTAATCCTGAATTTACCGGACGTCAAAATGTCTTTTTTAATGGTCAATTATTGGGATTAAAAACCCAGGAAATAGAAGATAAATTTGATGATATTGTGGCTTTTGCTGATATTGGAGATTTTATTGATCAACCCGTCAAAACCTATTCCAGTGGAATGTATGTCCGTTTAGGATTTGCGGTGGCAACCAGTGTTAATCCTGATATTTTAATTGTGGATGAAGCTTTATCTGTCGGGGATGAAGCCTTTCAACGTAAGTGTTTTAGTCGAATTCATGAAATTAAAGATCGAGGCGGAACCATTTTATTTGTTTCCCATTCTGCCCCTTCAATTATTCAACTCTGTGACTCGGCTTTATTAATGGATCGGGGAGAATTATTACTCGAACATACGCCTAAAATGATCATTTCTAAATATCAAAAAATGATCTATGCCGATGCGGATCAAATGGCCATGATTCGAGAGGAAATTCAACAATTAAGTCATCAACCTTCCCAACCTCCTGAAACGCTTTCGCCACCTCCTAAACCGAATAACTTCCATCCTGAAAACCCAGCCTCTCCTTCTTTATCTTCCTGGGAACCGAAAAATGGGCATTATAAAGATTATTTTGATCCGAAATTAGTTCCTGATCATCCGATTAAATATCCTTCTCGTGGGGCTGAAATTATAGACCCCCATATTACAACTTTATCGGGGGAAATTGTTAATCATTTAATTGCTCGGAATAGCTATATTTACACCTATTCGGTTAGATTTGATAAACCCGCTTCTCATGTGCGGTTTGGAATGTTAATTAAAACCGTAAGCGGGTTTGAATTGGCGGGAGCTTCCTTTTTAGCAACTTCTCAATCAATTAAACACATTGAAGCGGGGACTGTAATTGCAATCAAATTTAAGTTTGAATGTCAATTATCCCCGGATGTTTATTTCCTAAATGCAGGAGTTTCGGGTATTGTAGATAGCGAATTTACTTATTTAGATCGCTGTATTGATGTGGGGATGTTTCGGGTTCAACCCTATGAAGAATCTTGTAGCACCGGAGTGGTAGACTTATTGATCGAACCCAGTTTAAAAGTTAAGTCCGGTCAAGTGAAGCAGCAATCTGAACTAGAATGTCTTTAAACTCAGGTAAACTATGGCAAACTGGAAAAGAGCAAGTTAAACCCAAAATCACATAAACTGAATTCCGATTCAATGCCTCAACGTTGTTCATTTTGATCAAGAAGCTGAAATCATCACTTAAACACTTATGGATAAGACTTCTTCACCCTCTTCTATTCTAATCGTTGCCGGAATGCACCGTTCAGGAACCTCTTTGACGGCTTCCTTGCTGCAAAATTTAGGCGTAAATATTGGTCAACAGTTAGTCGGTGCTGACTATGGAAATATTAAGGGTCATTTTGAAAATATTAACTTTGTAGACTTCCATAAATCGATTTTTAAAAGTCATAATATTGATGAAATTGGATGTGTTTTTACAGAGGAAATATCTCTTACAGAACAAGATATAGAAACAGCTAAAAAACTGATTGAAATTAATCAAGATCTTGATACGATTTGGGGATGGAAAGATCCGAGAACCACATTATTTTTAGACTTTTGGCATGAATTATTGCCCCAAGCTAATTTTATTTTTGTTTATCGTTCTCCTTGGGAAGTGATTGATTCTCTCTATCGTCGGGCTACGGATGCAACCTTACTGGATCACCCCGAACTTGCCCTCCAAATGTGGAACTATTATAACCGTAAAATTTTAGAATTTTATCAAAAACATCCTGAACAATGCCTTTTAGCTAATGTTTATACCATTGGCAATCAAACTGCCGATTTTATTCAAGCCATTAATCATAAATTTAAACTCAATTTACCCTGTGAATTTTCTAATCAATTTGAACCCTCTTTATTAGTCAATCGGATTCTAGCAACTCCTAAACCTTTATTTATTAAAGCCTATTTTCCTGAAGCGATAGAACTTTATCAACAATTAGAAGCTGCTGCGTATCCCTTAAGCAGCCGTTTAAGTACCTCAGAATTAGAAAGTTTAAATAAACCCTTATCCACTGACTGGATGTTTGAGGATTGGGCAAAACTTCGGAAGTTAGAGAAATCTCAATCTATTTTAGCTAAAGATTTAGATATTTTGCTCAAAGATCGGGATATTTTACAAAGCGATATTGAACAATGGCAAGAACGATTTCAAGATGCGGTTGAACGTTTAATTAAAACCGAAAATCAACTGGGTCAAACTCAGCTAAAACTCAATGGTGTAGAATCTCAAGCGCAAGAAGCCATTACTAAATTAATTCAGACAGAAGAGGAATTAGGAAAAACCCAAGGAGAATTGGAAGGGTTTAAAACTCAATTTCAGCACGCGGTAGAAAAACTGGTGACAACCGAAGAAGAACTCGGTAAAACCCAAGGACAATTACAAGCTTTAGATGCTAAATATCAAGAAGCCTTATTGGGTTTGATTAAAACAGAAACAGAACTTGGACATACTCAATTTGAACTGCAAAACTTTAATATTAAATATGAAGACTTAAACATTCAATATCAAGACGGACTCACCAAACTTTTAGCCTTAGAAGAAGAACTCGGTAAAACTCAACTAAAATTATTGGGAGCAGAATCTCAATTTCAACAAGCTTTAAATAAAATCTTTAGTTTAGAAGACGAACTCGGCAAAGCTCAACAAGAAGTTTCCGCCATGAAGTCTTCTAAATTCTGGAAACTTCGCAATAAATGGTTAGGCGTTAAACAACGTTTACGAAAATTTCGCCGGAGGTTTATTCATTCCATTGATTTTCCCCTCAATTGGCAATTAACAGGATTTACCGACAAGTTTTTGAATATTTCGGGTTGGTGTTTTTACACCGGAAATCAACCGTTAAAAGCGATTCGTGCTAAAATTGGAACTGATATTTTTAGCGGACAATATGGGATTGAACGGGAGGATGTTGCAGAGCTTCAACCCAACTATCCTCAAGCTCAAACATCAGGATTTTATTTACAAATTCGCGTTCCTCAAGGCAATTCTTTAGTCGAATTAGAAGCTCAAGATAGTAGCGGAAAATGGACTATTTTTGCCCGTTATCCTTTATCTGTTTCAACGTTAGGGGCATCTTTTGATGTTCCAGTGCAATGGGAACAACGACAAGGACAAATTTTATTTGCAGGATGGTGTTGTCATCCCACCCATCACATTACTCAACTGAAATTAATCTGTGGAAATCAGTGGGTAATTTGTGCCCATGGCTTACGTCGTGTCGATGTGGGGCAAGTATTTCCCAATTGGGTTGGAAGTGCAGAAAGTGGGTTTGAAGCGTTAATTGATATTCCCTCTGGAAGTTGGCAAATTACCTTAGAAGCACAACTAGAAACCGGAGAAACCCTCACCTATAATTGCCCTCAAACCTTACAAGTTTCTCGCTATGGATTATTAGAAAAAAGTACAATAAAAGTCAAACAAATTTCTCGTTATAGTACCGCAATTCAACAACGAATTAGAGAACGAAAACAACGGTTAGGTCGCTTGTTACCCATGCCTTGGGAAATTCCGGCAATTATTCGCCAAATGCGCCTCATGTATCGGCAAACAAATGCCCCTCTTGGTGATGTTTTGCCGCCTCAAGGATTTGAACTTCCTCAACCCGTTGACGCCTATAATGCTTGGTTAGAAGCCAATCAATGGACAGAACGCAGTTTCAATCATTTAAAAACTCGATTATCTGCTTATTCTACTGAAATCTTACCTAAAATTTCAGTGGTAATGCCTGTTTATAATCCCCCTATAGAATTTTTAGAAAAAGCCATTCAAAGTGTTATTAATCAAGTCTATTCTAATTGGGAACTTTGTATTGCTGATGATTGTAGCACTAATGCTCAAGTGGCAGAATTATTAAGTCAATATGCAGCCCAAGATTCTCGAATTAAAGTCATTTTTCGCACCGAAAATGGGAATATTAGTGCGGCTACCAATAGTGCAGCGAGTCAAGCAACGGGGGAATTTATTGCATTTTTAGATAACGATGATGAATTAACCCTGGATGCTTTGGGGGAAATGGCATTATATTTAATCCAATATCCTGAAACAGATTTCCTTTATTCTGACGATGATAAAATTGACCCCAACGGGAAACGATTTGCTCCTCAATTTAAGCCAGACTGGTCGCCTCAATTGTTACTTTCCTATATGTATATGGGGCATTTGTTAGTGGTTCGTTGGTCGATTTTTGAGCAATTAGGCGGGTTTAGAATTGGATTTGAAGGGTCACAGGATTATGATTTTGCCCTGAGAGCAACGGAAGTTTCTCGCCACATTGGTCATCTGCCTTTAGTCTTATATCATTGGCGCACAGCACCGGGTTCAACAGCCGTTTCTGGGGCTGCGAAACCAGCCAGTTTTGATGCGGGAAAACAAGCCATTCAAGAAGCCTTAACTCGTCGTCAAAGTGCTGGAAAAGTTTATCAACCGAATTGGGCAAGTGAACTAAAGATAGGCATTTTTTCTCATCAATTTCCTGATCAAGGGCCATCTGTAGCCATTATTATTCCGACGAAAAATCAGCTTAAATTACTACAAGCTTGTGTGGAATCAATTCAAAAAACAACGTATCAAAATTATCAAGTTGTTATTATTGATAATGAAAGCGATGACTCCAAAACCTTAGAGTATCTGAATAAAATCAATACTTCTGAAAAAATATCGGTTTTAAAAATAGCAAATAATGGAAAGTTCAACTTTGCTGCTATTAATAATCAAGCCGTTGAACAGACAAAAAGCGATTATATATTATTCCTGAATAATGATACTGAAATTATTAATCCCCACTGGTTAAGTCAGATGATGGGTTATGCTCAAATGCAGGGTGTAGGAGGAGTAGGAGCACGATTAATTTACCCCGATGACCGCATTCAACACGCTGGAATACTGCATGGACTTCATCATGGTTTAGCAGGTCATGCTTTTAAGTTATGCCATCGTCAAGATTTTGGGTATTTAGCTTATTCTAAAGTGGTGAGAAATTATTCGGCTGTTACGGCGGCTTGTTTATTAACACCCCGTCAATTGTTCTTAGATTTAGGGGGATTTAATCAAACGGATTTTGCCGTTGCTTACAATGATGTTGATTACGGTTATCGATTATTTGAAAAAGGTTATCAGTCGGTTTATTGTCCCGATGCTGAATTAATTCACCGAGAAGGAACCAGTCGTGGCTATAAAGATGACCCCAAAGAAGTAGCAAAATTCCGTCGTCAATATGCTAATAAAATCGATCCTTTTTATAATCCTCATTTATCCTTAGCCAATGAGTGGTTTCAAATTCAACCCCGACGGTATCAGTTTAAATTAACCCAGAAAAAAGCACCTGTTCCTAAAGTTTTAATGTGTAGTAATGAGTTGGAATATACAGGCGCACCCTTACATCAATTTGAAATTGCTGTTAAATTAGCTTCCGAAGGAAACCTAGAACCTGTTATTTTCTGTGTCAATGATGGGCCGTTACGCTATGCTTATGAACAACAGGGAATTCGAGTCATTATTCGAGAACATCCCTTAGCTAATCTTTATCAATTAGATACCTATCATGAAGCTATCCAAGGGTTAGCAAAAGAACTGGAATTAGAGCAATTTGATGTGGTTTATGCTAACACCTTAGAAACCTTTTTCATGGTAGATTGTGCGAAACAAAAGGTTGTTCCTTCTGTCTGGAATGTCCATGAAAGTGAACCTTGGCAAACTTATTTTGATGGCTTAGGTTCAGAGATTGCGACGAGAGCATTAGAGTGTTTTCAGTTTCCCTATCGGGTAATTTTTGTAGCGGATGCAACGCGAAATCTTTATCAACCTTTAAATAGTTATCACAACTTTACGGTTATTCATAATGGTTTAGATATTGAACGGTTACTGAAAGCCTCAGAACAGTTAACAAAATCTGAAGCTCGAACTGAGTTAAATATAGCAGAAGATGAAATCGTAATTTTGTTACTGGGAACCGTTTGCGAACGTAAAGGACAACAGGATTTAGTCAAAGCATTGCCTTTATTATCTCCTCAATATCATAGCAAAATTCGCTGTTTTATTGTAGGCGATCGCCCAAGTCTTTATAGTACAAAATTAGCGCAATTAGTCGCTCAACTTCCTGATAGCTTAAAAGACCGATTAACAATGGTTTCAGAAACCCCAGAAACCGCTCAATATTTTCTAGCTGCGGATATTTTCGTTTGTACGTCTCGAATTGAAAGTTATCCGCGAGTGATTATGGAAGCTATGGGATATAACCTACCGATTATTACAACTCCGGTATTTGGAATTCCTGAACAAGTGCGTCCTGAAATTAACGGTTTATTCTACACTCCCAACCAACCGGAAGAATTAGCAAAATCTTTAACTATTCTATTAGAAAATCAGGAATTAAGACAAGAATTTGCAGACAATTCTCGCTATGTTTTAGAGTCTCTAAATACCTTTGAACAAATGACTCAAAGCTATTTAGAAATTTTCCAAGAAGCCTATTTTATTAATCCTTATCCCCTTGCTGAAATTCCTTCTGATTCTCAATCTTTAGAAGTGTTAGATGTAGAGGTGGAGATTATACAACCTTCTCCTGAACCAGAAGAAAAGAATTCTGAACCAGAAATTAATAATCCTGAACCCCAAATTATTGAACCCCAAATTATTGAACCCCAAATTATTGAACCCCAAATTATTGAACCCCAAATTGCTGAACCTCAAGCTAAGAATTATTGGGAAACTAACCCAACCGCAGCAGCCAGTCAATGGGTTTCTAATCCAATTATTGCTGAAAAAATTCATCAACGAATGTCTGGCGGTCAAACCAAGAAATATTGGTTACGGTGGTTAATTGAAGATTATTTTGTGGGTCAAACATTTAATAATCTTATCTCCTTGGGATGTGGCATTGGCAACCATGAAATTTTAATGGCAGAATTAGGATTTGCTCAAACAATTGATGCGTTTGACTTCTCGGCTTCTTCCTTAGAAATTGCGCGACGAGATGCAGAAAATGCGGGTGTTTCTGTTAACTTTTATCAGGAAGATTTTAATACCTTTACCCTCAACCCAGAGATTAAATATGATATTGCATTTTGTTCGGGTTCTCTCCATCATGTTCGAGAATTAGAGCGATTTTTAGAAATTGTTCATAAAGCGTTACATCCCCAAGGATATTTTATTATTAATGAATATGTGGGTGCAAATTATTGTATTTACAATAAACATCAAGTTAAAATGATTAATCGTTTGTATCAATGTTTCCATAAGTTAATCCGGTCAGGAGTTATGGAGAATAAATTTATAAATCCCAGCATCCATCAAGTCTTTGCCACTGACCCCTCAGAAGCGGTTCGTTCTGAATTAATTTTACCGTTTATTGAATATTATTTTGATATCGAATTGTTTAATCCTTTTGGAGGCGGAATTCTCCATCCTTTGTATCCTTTATTAGATCATAATCAATTTTTGCCCGGTGATCCTAAAGGAGAAACGATTATTAAACTGCTGTTAGAATTTGAACAAATATTAATGGAAATTCCAGGAGGATTAGAATCAGATTTCTGTTTATGTGTATTACGTCCCAAACGCTTCTAAGGATTTGAAGGGAATAGAAAATCTATTCCCCTGTACACTGTTATAACTTTTTGATAATCGTAATGAGTTCATTCCCGTTATCAAAAATTTTTTCTAAAGACAAAGGAAAATTTAGCTGCTTTTTTAACGTCATTAAAAAATCAATGAAATCTTTACCTGTCCACACATGAAAATGGATACTTAAATCCTGCTTCATCAATTGCTTAACCATCCATTGCGCTTTCGTTTCGTCCTTTTCTTTTTCCACCAATTCAACCCATTCTTCATAATGATATTGCCTAGACCATTCGGGGCCTTCGTAATAATCTTTTAATAAATGTTCAATCGCAGTAACCGGACGATCTCGATCAAAACAATATTGTTTTTCAGGAACCGCTAAATAAAGAATTCCTTCTTTTCTAATGACTCGCAATAAATTCTGAATCGTTAGAATCGGGTTTTGGCAATGTTCAATAAAATGATTGGCAATCACAAAATCTTGAGTTTCATCCTCCAATGTTCCTAAGAATTCACCATCATCGATAATATCTACAGGAACTAAATCAGCATTTTCTAATTCAGAATAATGTTTTCTTAAGTTAGGAACACTCATGCGATCCACATATTTAACATGAGCAGATGCAGGAACCTCCAGAGGATGATTTAAAGCTCCCACTTCAATTCCATTTCCCTGTAAATATCTGTTGGCAAAAAAACGCCGAAAAATATAAAGTTGATCAACGATTTCAGTATCAGCAGTGAGTGTCATAATTGTGATATCCTCAATGGGGAAGTTTGAATTGATATTAAATTCTTTGCCAATTCATAACCGAAACAGTAAACCAGTTAGAGTATAATCTAAATCAGTGATCAGTTTTGTCGTGTTAGAGTCCTGACCAGTTAACAATTGACGATTAACGGTTGACAGACAACTTAATTATACTGATTATTCAAAAGGAGGAGCATCACCCTTGATTCAAACAAGGACAATCTATTTTGAACCTCTTCCCCCACCCCATTTTATCATTATTGGGGTACAAAAAGGGGGAACTAATTCTCTGTATCATTACTTATGTCAACACCCTCAAATTGTAGCAGCAACTCAAAAAGAAATCCATTTTTTCACCTTAAATTATGATCAAGGTTTAGATTGGTATCAGTCTCAATTTTCCCCGGAGGCGGAGGGACAACAGATCCTTACAGGTGAAGGTTCTCCTTATTACTTATTCCATCCCTTAGTTCCTCAACGGCTATATGAGTCTTTCCCTGAAACTCGATTAATTGTATTATTAAGAAATCCAGTTGATCGAGCTATTTCCCATTATTATTGGGAAGTGACGTTAGGATATGAATCCTTATCTTTAGAAGAGGCGATCGCACAAGAAGCTAAACGACTCCAAGGAGAAACTGAAAGAATTTGTTCAGAGGTTAATTATTTTAGTTTTAACCATCAACATTATTCGTACCTTGCGCGGGGACTTTATGCAGAACAACTGCAAAGATGGATGCAGTTTTTTCCCAGAGAACAATTCTTAATCCTCAAAAGTGAAGATTTATATTCAGATTCTGCAAGAGTTGTCAATCAAGTGTTTGCCTTTTTAGGACTCCCGGATTATCACTTATCCAGTTATGATAAATACAATGCTAATACTTATGTAAATGCTAACCCAATCATTCGTCAAAAATTAGAAGCCTATTTTCTCCCCTATAACCAAAAATTAACACAGTTACTCGGTGGAGATTGGAGTTGGGGAATCTCTGAATCTTCCTGTGATTTTCAGTCTACTTTATCACAGTCTCCTCAAAATATTAGTTCAACCTCTACCTTATTATCGGTGAAATCCATGACAAAAGTTGATTATGAATCCGCTTGGGATAATTATGCTAAAAATTGGCAAAGTACAAGCTCAGAAGAAGTTTATATTGGAGATGAATGGATTGGAGTTGCTGCTGGTGCTGCGAATTCCCTCGAAGAATATGAATCTTTAATCGAACAGAAATTTATTGCTCCCTATATTCAGAAACATCATCAAGTTTTAGAAATTGGTGTCGGAGGGGGTAGAACAGCCGCTTTATTATTGAACTATTGCGATCGTCTTGTATGTGCTGATATTTCTCAACAACTTCTGAATGCGACTCAAAATCGGCTGGGAAATGAACGAGTTTCTTATATTAAATTAGATGGTTTAACCTTAGATGGAATTGAGCCTCACTCCTTAGATGTTTGTTTTTGCTACGACACCCTAGTTCATATTGAACCGCGCGATATTTTTAACTATTTAACTCGGATTCCCGGTTTATTAAAAGGCGATCGCTTATGTATTTTTCACCATACCAATCTTTTAAGCCAATTAGGCTGGAAAAAATTCTTGCAAGACTGGGATAAAAATTTATTAGGAAAGCGACATGGAACCGCATTTTCCTTAATGACTGATAGCATCATGGAGAAATTTTTGACCCATTTAAACTATGAAATTCTTCAAAAAGATACTGAATCCGTACCCAGAGACTGTGTATGGATTTGTAAAGCTCCTGAAGTTCTGTAAACCTCAAAAAACACAATTTCTCTTACAATTTTATCTTTCAACCCTGTTATGAAAGCACTGTTTTTACACCCTAATTTTCCCGCCCAATACCGCCATATTATTACAGCTTTGGGTGCAGATCCCAATAATCAAGTTGTGTTTGGAACAAAAAATGAGCGTCCCGAATGGAATATCCCCGGAGTTGAAAAAGCCGTCTTTAATCCCAGTCGAGAAGCCAGCGCTGAAACCCATCAATATGTTCGGGTTTTAGAAAGTGCCGTATTACATGGACAAGCCGTATTTAGAATGGCAGAACAACTCAAAGCCAAAGGATTTGTCCCCGATGTTATTTGCGGTCATTCCGGCTGGGGGCCTACTTTATTTGTCAAAGAAGCCTTTCCGAATATTCCCTTATTGTGTTATTTTGAATGGTTTTATCATGCCGAGGGATCAGATGCTGACTTTGATCCGGCTGATCCCCTTACTGTTGATGATAAAGCTCGAATTCGGGTTAAAAATACCCCAATTTTAATTGATTTATATTCCTGTGATTGGGGCGTTTCACCCACCCATTGGCAACAGTCTCAATTTCCGTCCGAACTGCGACAAAAGATTTCTGTCCTTCATGATGGCGTTGATACCAGTTATTTTCAACCCAATCCTGGGGCAAAATTAGTATTACCCAATTTAGATTTATCCGGGGTTGAGGAACTGATTACTTATGTCGGACGAGGAATGGAACCCTATCGAGGATTTCCTGAATTTATTGAAGCCGTAGCTTATATTCAAGAACGTAGACCCAACTGCCATGTTGTGGTGGTGGGATCGGAACGAGTTTGTTATGGTAAACCTTTACCCAATGGGATGAGCTATAAAGACTATATGCTCAAAAAAATCCCCTTGGATCTGTCTCGAATTCATTTTGTAGGGCCACTTCCCTATGGCCAATATTTACAAGTGATTCAGGCTTCAGATGTTCATATTTATTTAACACGGCCTTTTGTCCTGTCCTGGTCAATGATTGAATCCCTATCAACCGGTTGTTTAGTCATTGGTTCAGATACGGCTCCCGTGCGAGAAGTGATTCAAGATGGAGTCAACGGCTTACTGGTGGATTTCTTCTCTCCTAAACAAATTGCAGATCGAGTTGATGAAGTGCTGGATCATCCAAATCGCATGGCTCAACTGCGAGTAAAAGCTCGTGAAACCGCCTTAGAACGTTATGATTTGAGCAAACTCTTATCACAGCATCTGCAATTGATTACAGAAGTAGCAAATCGCTCTTTTCCCGCAACCATTGGCCGAGTTGAACCCGGAATGGTTTTGCAATAGGGAGAGAACGAGATGTTATTTCTGTTGCTCTCTAAACGGGGGAACTTCTGATCATCTACTAATCAGAAGTTAATGAGGAACCTTTTTGTCTGGGAACCCGTCTGACAGGGTGAAGGAACTTAAAATAAAGTGCCTTTTCTGACTTCAGAGTGATGGCTTCAAGACAAACTGAGGGTCAACAACCCACTACTGACCTGAGTTATTGTTCAGTAGGGGCTTGAAATACAGCCCTAGTTGATCAGCCTAAGTCTTAACTGACTCCGTTATTTAGGTCACGACACCGGAGAATGCGTAGCTAGTTTTCCGCTCTGTCGCTGAGTATTAAACAGCCATTTGGGAGGCAGTGTACTCAGCCGAAAAAGCCTTGATAACATTGGCCAAGCTAACTTTACCCTAGAAATAGGAGGGGGAGAAATCCCCAAACCCAATTAAACGCCCTACCGAGGCGGGTCTAACCAGAACAATATCGGTAGCTTCTACCAGAAAGAGTGCGATTCAGGTATGCCAAGGAGAATCACCACTCTTGAGGCGCAATGGTTTTATGTTAGGGAAACAAATGATATGCAATATAGACCCCGACCCCCTTTCCAAAGATCCTTCGCCAGATCATGGCTAATCGGAGTAACGGTTTAGCGCATGGCTCCACGGAGAAGAAAGATGAAAATTTTGCCTATAAAATTGATCATAAACTCTAGCAGTCGAAACGGCTAGATCTATGTAGTAGACAAGAGTGATGATAAAGGACTAGACTTGCTGGAGACAAAAAGGTTAAACTACTGCCGAACAAGGTATGGTGTTTTCAGTAGTGTCTGTCATCCCAACAGAATCTAATGACATTATTGCAGAGGAGTGAAATCAAATGACAACAAATTTAGGCCCAGGGCCCCAATATTATGATCAGGATGTGGGCTTCGCCCCTAAACCCGATACCATTCTGGGTGAAGGTGGAAACGACACCATTCTCTCTTCGACCCTAGGTGGAAGTCTAATCGATGGTGGTGCCGATAATGATATTCTGCAAAGCAGAGGCCCTGGGGATACAGTTATCGGTAACACAGGTAATGATTCCCTCCGATCTCAACAGCTTCGCACTGTTCTAATTGGAAATGCAGGCCGTGACACCTTATCGGCGGATTTAACAGCCAGCCTCTATGGAGGGGTAGATAATGACTTTTTGATTGGTCAATCTAGTAATAATTTCCTCAATGGAAATAAAGACTCAGATACCCTGCTGGGTGGAATTCAAGGTGGAGATTTACTCTATGGTGGTCAAGGAGATGACCAGCTTGGATTTGTCAATGCCAGTGGCCAAAGTAATCTCACCGGTGTTGTTGTTGCTGGAGCGGTAGGCGGCAGTAACCAAGGAAATAACTATGTCTCTGGAGATAAAGGCAGAGACAGTATTGTTGGGGTTAATAACGGGGATAGCCTCCTCGGTGGTGATGATAATGACTCTATCATTGGTGTAGGTAGTCTGAACGTCTTGGATGGCGGTAGTGGAAACGACACCCTTATCGTTCAAAATCCAATAGCCACATTACAATTCTCTACAACTCCTGCTGTTGTTGGTCTAAGCCAAATTACCCTAACGGGCGGTGTGGGTGACGATTCTCTCTACGGTGGTATTGGTCGCTTTGCAGAGGGCCAGAACTACATGGATGGTGGAGACGGGAACGATACCATCCGAAGCTTTGCGATTCAGGATGCCCTGTATGGGGGTGAAGGCAATGACTTAATCACCACAGGAACCACAGATGTTTTAACCACTCAAGGTAGCACCAGCCAACCCGGTTTTGTAGGTGAAAGCACCCTGTATGGCGGTGGCGGAAATGATACTTTAGTCGCTGCCTTTAGTACAGATGTCCTCTATGGTGATGCTGGGAATGACAGCCTCTCTGGAAAATTCACCCTGTTAGATGGTGGAGATGGCAATGACACCCTCTACGGAGGAAATTGGACATTACCTGATAGCTCAGGGAGACTTCCTGTGGTTACCTTATCGGGTGGTTCGGGTAACGACTATATCTATGGCGCCTTAGGTTCAGTCGCGAATGTTTATAATGGTGGTGTCGGTGATGACACGATTATCTTTACCACAACCAATGATAGCCTCCTAGGTGAAGGTTCCTCAGAGGGTAATGACAACATTTCCTTTGTGGGTGGTTTAGCCTCTGGCGCTACCATAACGAGCTTTGTCTTATTTGATACCCTAGGCAATAACACCATTTCCGGTAGTGATGGCAATGATAGCATTGTTACCGGAAGTGGAGCAGACTTCCTGCAAGGGGGAAGCGTTGCCGTAACTGCGGGAACCTCCGTTGGTTTCGGAGATGACACCATTATCGCTGGTGGTGGCAATGACTACCTCTTCGGGGGTTCTGGACAAGACGTACTGTTCGGTGAGGACGGTGACGATACCCTGCAAGGTAGCTTCAACCAAGATACCTTAGTCGGAGGTGCAGGTGCTGATGTCTTCCTGTACCAGTTCAAATCCGATGTCAATGGTACTTTAGCTGACTTGATTACTGACTTTACGTCGGGTGAAGATAACATCTACTTCTCTCGTGGGGCTGGAGGCTTTGCCTTTGAGTTGCGTCCGGGTGTGCCAACCACTGAACTGTCTTTCGAGCAATTTATCGTTCTCGATACCAGTTACAATGGCGCGGCTGCCAATACTCAAGCACCAACAAATGTCGGCCCTGTATTGGTGTACGAGGAAACCACTGGAGCATTATGGTATGACTCCGATGGCGGTCTTGGAACTCCGGCTGATTTAGTTGCCTTCATGAAACAGCCAGACAATACAATTCCGACCCTGACCCGGACAGATTTTACAATCATTATCTAGGTTAGGTTGACAGATCAGGAGAAAGAGACGGGCTTTACACACTAACTTTTGAGTTCTATTCGCTTTTTCTCCCCTTTAATTTTGTCAATAGGTTAATAACAAAAAGACCGAGAAATTAAAAATTTATCTCGGTCTTTTTTTATAGATATAGTAGGCAACAGGTAACACCGGAGAAAAAGATTTTACCGTATAGATTTGCTGCATCAGTCTTTTTCTGATGCTACAGGGTTTGATAAGGACGGACTTGTTTCTGTAGTGTTATCTTCATCAAAATGTTTAACTTGTCGTCCTATTAAATTCAGAAAACCCGAACCAAAATGCTGAATTTCCAAAAAATTAGCGTGGGATGCAGTCGGTTTATAAAGTTTAAATGTTTTCATAATTCCTAGGGTTGCTGCACTTTCTAATGGCCCAATAAAACTACAATCTCGATCTAAAAAATACGGTTGTTTTGCCCAAAATTCCATTTGTTCAGCATTTAAAAAGAAACAACCCGAATGGGGATTTAAAGGACGTTTGAAAGAAACAGCCTGTTCCATGACTTTACCAATAAACTGAGGCTGATCTTGAATATTTTGAAAATTAGCCGTGATATGGGGTAAAAGATCCCCATCAATATAAGCCTTAATCACTTTACTGTGGGGAGAAACTTCGTAACGGTTTGGTTGTAAAAGACAGCTATTTCCTGTATGACGATTAAACCAATTTAACTTAACGAAAAACCAAGGATCATGCAGAATCAAATCATCTTCTAAATAACAATAATAATCATACTGACCCAAATATTCACGTAACACTCGATGGCATTCAAATCCCAGTAACATTGGTTCTGTTTGGGTCGAGTAATGCTTACAAAACGATGAAGGTAAAGGAATGTTAGCGAGTAGGTGATACTGTTGAGTGGTACAAATGACAATATCAACTTGATAATTGTGTTCTGTATTGACTGGAATTGTCACACATTGAGCAATATCAATCATGCAATGGGATTGACTATACAGTTCTCGTAAAGCAGTTAAGGCAAATACTAAAGCTGTAATTCTTGGACGATGATCTTTACTTAAAGAGGCGTGTTTTCCATCTCCATCAGGATTAAAAAAGTGAGGAATCGTAAATAAAATTCGCATAATTTACAACTGAATAATTTAAGTTTAATTGTTGCTATATTCTGGGGGATTATCTAAATAATTCAGGAACTCGTTGACGGAGTTCTTCATTCAAACTGGGTAACTGATCTCGCATTTTTAAATACCAGTCTCGTCGCTGTTGATAATGTTGGCAGAGTAAACGGTGATCTCCTACCCAATGATAGGCATTCATCGCAATTTTTCGTCGCAATGAAGTATTCATAATGAGTTCATTCAAATACATTTCAAATTGCTGGATAGTCCGATAAATTAAACCAGTTTCTTCGTGAATTATTGATTGTTCATATACCGTTGGACTTGCTAAAACCGCAACGCCATGACCTGCACATTCTAAAAACTTTAAATCCGATTTCATCAGATTTACAGGTGTCGGCATTAGAGGCAATAAAGCAATATCGCAACTTTGGAGAATATGATTATATCTATCATAACTGCAAAAGGGTTCAAATTCTTTCTCAGATATTTCTAACTGATCAAAAAACCGACGATCATGAATCACCTTGACTTGAACATGAGTTTGATGACGGAGTAAAACCCGATTTAAAGCTTCCATAATCGGTTGCCAATCCTGTTCTCGATTTAAGGCCCCAAAAAATAAGGTCACTCTTGAATTAGAATAGATTCGAGGGGGAGGTAAAGTCAACAAATGATTTTTGAAAATGGCAACATGGGGATTAAATTGTTGTAAAAATAAAGCTAAGGGTTTTGTAGAAGTTTGTACACCATGACATCCCCGATAACTGAGATAACGATGTTCAGCATACTCCCGTCTTCGTAAAGGATTATCATCAATTTCAGCAATCATTAAATAATCCTCTTTTAACAATTTTTTTAATATTTCTAAGTGATGCTCATAAGATAAAATTGTCCGTTGCCAAATAAAAACCTTTTCTTCTTCGGGTAAAATGGAACCAGTAGGAATTGATTTAGATGCAGAAATGGTTCGAGTTCCAGGTATTGTTGCACTCAATTGATCAGGTTCTAATACTCGAACGCGATCGCATCCTGTGGGAGCCATGATTGCCGTTTGAATTAATAAACGACGAGGAGGTTGAAGGGATTTTATAGCGCGAACCAGATAATATTCTGCTGCGGTTTGAGTCGCAAAACGATTAGCATCTAACCCTAAAGCTTCTCGAATAGGTTGAATTAAGTGAAGAAATTGTTGAAATTCATCATCTTTTTTTCCTCTAGTTTGAATTTCATAAATATATAAGCCAGCTTCCCAAAATAGGGTTTGAATAGCGTCTAAAGTTAATCCCCTCTGGCTCGTATCTTCTGGGCTTAAAATCCCTCCTTTTCCCTGGATTATCTTAATAATATTTTGCCAATATTGACTATTCGGAATATAAGCTAAAACTTGACCCCCCTGTTTTAACCATCGGGTATGATTCTGTAAGCTCTTTAAGGGATTTCTGATTTGGGGTAAGATGGAATCATAGATCAAACAATCTACTGTTCCTTCTTCTAATTCTAATGCGATTGTTTCTAACTGGTCGATTGAACTCAGGATGATTTGATCTAACCCTTTTGTGACCTCTGCACTGAATTCTGAATGGATTAAAATTCCCCAATAGAAACTTTGAGGATTAATTCGCTTATAATAAGAACCAGTTGTTCCTGTTAGACAGCCTACATCTATCAAGACTTGAGCATGAGGAGGTAAAAAATTCAGTAACTCCGACGGTCGTTCAACGGATTTCAAAGATGGACTCGGATTTAGGCTGTTATCACTGACTTCATCTGGGGTATCTTTATTCATAACTTTTAGACTTTTAGGGGAATAAGAGCTATTTTATAAATAACAGGTTTTAGGTCATACTTGCAAGTTTATTTCAGTATTCCCAGTATTTAATACAATTTATAACATAATTTTTATGCCGAGAGTCACCGTTATTATTCCCACTTACAACCAAGAACAATATATTTCAGAAGCCATTGACAGTGTTTTAAACCAAACCTATCAAGATTTTGAAATTATTATCACCAATGATGGTTCTTCTGATCAAACCCTAGAACGCATTCAAGAAAAATCAGATCCTCGAATTCGCTGGTTTTCTTTTGAACAAAATCAAGGTGTTAGTATAGCAGCAAACCATTGTATTCGTCAGGCGACTGGAGAATTCATTGCAATTTTAGACTCTGATAATATTTTTTTACCGGATAAGCTTGAAAAACAAGTCGATTTTTTAGATAATAATCCTCAGTTTGATGCGGTTTTTACCCATGCGGAAATTATTGATAAAGCAGGAAATCCCCATCCTGGAAAGGAAGCTTCCTTTAAAAAAATTTTTTCACAAAACAATAAAAATCGTTTTCAATGGTTAAATTCTTTCTTTTATTGTGATAATTCTCTGTGTAATACCAGTGTTTTAATCAAGAAAAAATGTTATGATCTAATTGGATTATATGATCCTCGATTACGTCAAGTTCATGACTTAGATTTTTGGATACGTTTATGTCTGAAGTCTGAAATTTATATTTTACCTGAACCCTTGGTTTTATTTCGGTTTCATGATAGCAATATTAGTGGAGTAACAACTGAAAATATTATTCGACATATTTGGGAAATTCCTCAACTGCTTCAACATTATCTCAGTCCAGAAGTTTGCCAGATTTTTAACACTATTTTTCCTCAGCAGTCCCTAATTCAACCTCCCATTACACCGGATGACCTGCAATTTTTAATGGCAAAATTGGCTTTAACAGTTCATCGTCTGAGTCATCAGTATTTTGGAATTTCTACCTTATATCAGTTAATGAATAATGCTAAAACGGCTGAATACATTGAAAAAAAATATTCTTTTAAATATGCAGATTTGATTGATCTCGCAGGAATTCATGATGCTTTTCAATTAACAAACAACAGAAAACTTAAGCAAAAACTAGAAATAGCTCAAAAAGAACTGGAATCAATTCAAAATCAAATTTTACAAAAAAATTCAGCTATAATTTCTGATTCAGCTATTGTTGAAACTGAATCCAGTTTAAATCAAGTTTTTCCTTTGGTGAGTATATTAATTCCAACTTATAATGGAGAAGAATTTATAAAAACTGCTCTTCAAAGTGCTTTAGAACAAACTTATCCTAACTTAGAAATTATTATTTCTGATGATGGTTCAACAGATAACACGATAAAAATTTCTGAAGCTTTTCAAGAGAAGTGTTCTATTCCTTATCGAATTCTGACTCATTCTAATTATGGATTAGTAAAAAATCTCAATTTCTGTATTAAACAAGCTCAAGGAAAGTACATCAAATTTATTTTTCAGGATGATTGGTTAGAACCCAATTGTATTGAAGAGATGGTTAATTTAGCCGAACAAGATCCAGAAATCGGTTTAGTTTTTTCTCCGCGTCAAGTTGTGATTCATCCCAATTCAACATCTGATCCTATTTGTCAATCTGCTTATAAAGGCGCCGTTAATTTACATCAAAAATGGTCTAATTTAAAACCGATTCAATGGGGTCAAGATCTTTTGTCCGATCCCAACTGTTTAATAGGAGGGTTAAATAAAATTGGTGAACCTACAACTGTATTAATTCCTAAACAGGTTTTTGAAGAATTAGGAGGATTTGATCCTAATCTTCAGCAACTTTTGGACGTGGATATGTGGTGGAGAATTATGGGACGTTATAAAATTGGTTTTGTCGATCAAGCTTTATCTTCCCTTCTCATCCATAAAAATCAACAAACTCAAGTTAATATTGCTCAACAGGAAAATTACAAAGATTATGAGAGACTTTATTTAAAACTTTTGCAAGATTCAAGCTATTCTTTTTTTAACTCATCTTTAAAGAAAGTAATTTTACAGAAAGCTTTATTTAATTCCAAATTTTATCTAAAATTAACAAAAAATTTAATGAGTCAATATCAAAACAATCCTCGTCCCCAAATCATAGAAACTCTTCAATTAGTTCGCCAAATTTTAGTTCAATATTGGTTAACTTTAGCTCCGACCGAGTTAGAAACTCAATATTTCCAAGAAATTCGTCCCATTTATCAACTTTTTTTAAACAGTAATCTCGTTGATGAAGAAGTCGGTGAAATTGAGCAACATTCGATTGAGGAAATTCAAGAAAAGCTTTCTCAAGGTTTATATTCAAGTGATTTAATTTCTGAACTGATGGGATTGATGTTATATCAAAGAGCTTATCAACTTCCTTTTATCTATAAAAATGCGGTGATTCCTTACTATTTTTTCCCTGAGTTTATAACTTGGCTATTTAAAAGCATTGATAATTTTAAAATCGTAGAAAATATAGAAAAATATATTCATTTTCAAGAAAATTTATTGGCTTATATTACTCAAAACTTAACCGCAAATTCATCCTCTCATGAACTGTGGATCTATATAGCTCAATCATATTTTCAATATTCTCAACTCAATTTTGAGAATTTAAACTCTATTAGCCTCCAGAAGATTTATGCTTATAGAAACCTTATGATTGATTTTTTGGTTCAACACTCAAAGGCCACTGATCCAAATCGATCCATTCATCCAGTTTTAGCAATCGATGCACAACCAGAAGACAGCTAGATCATCAGTATCCGAGCCCTGATGGGGAACCCAAAAGCCATCCGCCACGTCACTGTATGGACAGCAAACTATGAGCGTCAGCACCCCGCTCTGAAGAGACGGGGCTTCATGCCTCCTCTTTGGATAGCTGACCAGCTATAGTCTTAACTGACTACGTTATCGGCAAGCGTTAAAGAACCCACCAATGGATGCGTAGCTAGTCCGTTGCTCTGGAACTCGAAAGTTAAACAGTTTTACGAGGGGTAAGACAGTGCTTTTGGGATAGTACCGACCGATAACCTTGGCGAAGCTAACTTTACCCTAGCAATAGGTGTGGTAGAAATACCAAAAAAACCGGGAATCGGCAAATACAAAAATTTTTGTCGATTCCCAATCCAATATTCACGGGGAATAAATTCCCCTGAGTCGTGTTTCCTCTGTTGTCTGAAGACGCGCTCGTTTCCACACTCCCATGCTTTTTTCTATGAACAGCCCAAAGACAATTTTTTCAGCAGTTTCCCAGAAGTTGAGGTAATTTAGAGATGATCAATTCAGTGAGGGGGTAAACGGTCTGCTATTATTTGGACAAAGAGATGAGATGCGGTAGTCACTCTAGGACTACTCAAGGTAAATTTGAAAGGGGTAGTGAAAGTCGGTTGGAGAGTTCAATGACAGGAGCGTTCAAAGTCGGAGAAACTATTATCACAGCAGAGGATCTACCCTCGCTGCTCAAACGTTATCAGTTAATGCCTTTATTTCTGCGCGAAGTGATTTTGGAACAAGCGATCGCTAAGATTACTTGTACAGAAGAAGAACGAGCAGCGGCTCTCGAAAGATTTGATTCGCAACACCAACTAACTTCCCCAGAAGCGAAAGCAGCTTGGCTAGCCGCTTACGATATGACCCCAGAACAACTGGTGGAAATGGCAGAACGCCCTGTGAGAGTGGAAAAATTCAAACAAGAGACATGGAGTGGTCGAGTCGAAAATTATTTTCTCAGTCGCAAAGGTAATTTAGATCAAGTTGTCTATTCTTTAATTCGGACTAAAAATCCAGGTTTGGCTCAAGAACTCTATTTTAGAGTGGCGGAAGGAGAAAACACCTTTGCTGAGGTTGCCCGTGAACATTCAGAAGGGCCAGAATCTCGGACAGGGGGTTTATTAGGCCCAGTTCCCGTCTCTCAACCCCACCCAGCGATTAGTAAACTCTTATCTGTGAGTCAACCCGGTCAACTGTGGGCACCTCGTCCCCTAGCAGAATGGTTTGTGATTATTCGCTTAGAAAAGTTCCTTCCGGCTCAATTAGACGAGTCTATGCGTCGCCGGATGGTTGATGAAATGTTTGAAAATTGGCTACGAGAGCAAATGGCTCAAGTAGGTTCGCTACAACCTCTTCGTACTTCAGTGTCTTCAGTGTCATGACAACATCCGCCGTTTCCCAGTCCCAAATTCAGACCTTTCTGGCTGAAACCAGCCCCTTTGATCGTCTCTCAGAGAAAGCTCTTCAAAGCTTGCTACCCAAATGCCAACTCTTGGGCTACCGCACCGGACAACCGATCTTTGAGCGGGATAAATTACCCACTCAAATCACGATTATTTATCAAGGACAGGCTAGACTCCTGGGTTTTGATCCCAGAGCACAACGCCATGTCAGTTTGGGCTTACTCGGAGCCAGAGAAATTATCGGCTGGGGAGGGTTAATTCGAGGAGTCCCTTGTGAAACGGCGATCGCTTCAACGGACACGATTTGTATCACACTGTCAGCCACGGATTTTCTGCAATGGGTGGCTAAAGAACAGGTTTTTGGCGAAGCTTTTCGTGATCACGCCTCGATCAGCGAAATTTTTGAGCTATTAAGCCAATATCTGCAACAACAAGCTGTTCCCGTTAACAATATTAAGACTTTAGCTCAAGATCTTTGGCAAGATGCCATTGTGCTGAACTTGCTGAATGGCAACAATAAAATTAAAGAACTCAAAAATTTACTCGATCCCAATCGGATTTGGTTAGTGAGTAGTGGAACTTTGGGCGGTTTTACTCCCGGGAATCGGGTTTTCTTGGAGGAGGGTCAGCAATCTTATAAGGCGGAAGGGGCACAGGGGGTGCGATTAATTGGTTTGCGAGAACCGGTTTATGAAGAAGAATCTCCCCCGGAAAGCGATGGCTCAGAAAGTGTTTCTCAGGACTCAACTTCTAGTGTTCGCAAAATAGATTTATCGGCGGTTACTCCGGCTCCTGATGTTCCTCCGATTCCAGAACCGACCAATTTGCCTAAAGCCGCTCAACGGTTCCCGGTGGTTAGGGGTCGTGGCAAGATTGAGGCGCCTCTGGCTTGCTTCAATATGATTGCTAAGTTCTTCGGGATTAACTTTAAAAAAGATGTCGTGCGCCGGGTTTTAGATAATCAGTTGGCGACAGTGGGCAATATCAGCTTACAGGCTTGTGGGGCCGTCACGCAGATGTTGGGGATTAATGCTCAGTTGGTGCAGATTCCAGCGAGGGCCGTCGGTCGGTTGAAGGCTCCGGCGATGGTGGTGTGGCGAGATAGTTTTGCCATTCTTTATAGCATTACCGAACGAGAATTGGTGTTGGCAACCCCAGAAAAAGGTTTGACTCGGATGCGTCCGGGGCAGTTTACGGAGGTTTGGGGTGAGGAGGGACAGGTGCTTCTGTTGCAAGCGCCGCGAGTTGACCAGAAAGAGCAGTTTAGTTTCTGGTGGTTTTTACCCGCCTTGATGGAGCATCGCACCACCTTTGTTGAGGTGTTGCTGTCTTCGTTTTTTATTCAAGTGTTTGGTTTAGTCAACCCCTTGGTGAGCATGGTGATCATTGATGCGGTCATCGGACAGCGTAATTTAGATGCTCTGAATATTCTGGGGATATTGCTGTTAGGGGTTGCCCTGTTTGAAGGGTTGTTGACGGCATTGCGAACTTATTTGTTTGTGGATAGCTCCAACCGAGTTGATATTAAGCTGACGGCGGAGATTATTGACCATATGTTGCGGCTGCCTTTGGGGTATTTTGATACCCGACAGGTGGGAGATTTAATGAGTCGTTTTAATGAGTTAGGAAATATCCGTAACTTCCTAACGGGGACGGCTTTAACAGTGGTATTGGATGCCGTGTTTTCAGTGGTTTATGTAGCAGTGATGTTTGCCCTCAGTCCGATGCTGACTTTGGTGGCTCTGGCACCTTTACCCTTGTTTGCGGGGATTATTTTTGTGTTTTCCCCCGTGATTATGCGGCTGATTCGTAAGCGGGCTGCTTTGGGAGGGACGGCTATGGCTTATATAGTAGAGGTGATTAGTGGGATTCAAACAATTAAGTCTCAAACCATTGAACTGACGGCTCGTTGGCGGTGGCAGGGGATGTATACTCGGTATATGAGTGCAGGTTTGCAGACGACTCTGACCCAAACGGCGGCAGGTACGATGAGTGATTTCTTGAATAAAATTGGAGGAATTGCTCTGTTATGGGTGGGGGCTTATCTGGTAATTAAACAGGAGTTAACCATTGGGGGTTTAATTGCTTTTCGGATTATTTCAGGAAACGTGACGGGATCGTTGTTGCGGTTTATTAGTGTTTATCAAAACGTGCAGGAAGTAGCAATTTCGGTGGAACGGTTGCGGGATATTATTGATAGTTATCCTGAAGCAGATGAAGCGGATCGCAATAATATTCCGTTACCGGAAATTGAAGGGTCTGTTACATTTGATGAGGTTTCTTTCCGATTTAATCCAACTGGGCCGTTGCAGTTGGCGAATGTGAATTTAGATTTTCCGTCTGGGTCTTTTGTGGCGATTGTGGGGTTGAGTGGATCAGGTAAGAGTACGTTGATGAAGTTATTGCAGCGTTTATATGCTCCTTTGTCGGGTCGAATTTTAATTGATGGTTATGATATTAATAAGGTGGAATTGTATTCTGTGCGTCGTCAATTGGGGGTGGTGTTGCAAGATACTCTTCTGTTTAATGGAACGGTTCAGGATAATATTGGCTTGAGTAACCCCGAAGCCAGTACGGATGAGATTATTCGGGCGGCTAAGATTGCTGCGGCACATGATTTTATTATGGGTCTTCCCAATGGTTACAATACCCCCGTAGGAGAAAGGGGAACGGCGTTATCGGGGGGACAACGACAACGGGTGGCGATCGCACGGACGGTGTTACAAAATCCGAAACTGTTAATTTTGGATGAGGCGACGAGTGCTTTAGATTATCAATCGGAACGTTCTGTGATTAATAATTTAATGGATGTGTTTCATGATCGCACGGTGTTTTTTATTACTCACCGTCTCAGCGCTGTCAAAAATGCGGATGTAATTATTATGATGGATCAAGGATCTGTTGTTGAACAAGGAAACCATGATGAGTTAATTGCTCTGAAGGGACGTTATTACTGTCTGTATCAACAACAAGAAGCCCATTAATCAGTTATCAGTGATCAGTGATCAGTCAACAGCAATGAGTGAAAAAAATAAAATCAAGATTTTTAGCTGTTGAAAACAACTGGAACTGCTTCTTAACTCTTGCACTGATAACTGGTACAGACGTGCCATGGCACGTCTCTACTGCTAACTGCTAACTACTAACTGCTAACTACTAACTGATTATGAAATCTGTATCACTGATTGATCAACCTGTTATTCTTGAGAAACCGGCAATGTGGTCTCATATGTTTCTCTGGATGATCATGTTGATAACGACTTCAACGGTTGTTTGGGCTTATTTTTCTCGGATTGAACAAACGGTTCCTGCTGTGGGGGAACTGGAATATAAGGAGGGCGCTAGAGAGATTCAAGCTCCAACGACGGGTGCGGTGGTGAGGCTGCACGTTGAAAATGGCGATCGCGTGCAGAAAAACCAACCGCTTCTGACTTTCAGCCCCACAAACCCCAGTGCTGATATTAAGTCTTTGGCTAAATTACAAGGGACTCTCAAGGAAGAAAACCAATTCTATAACAGTATTATTCAGGGAAATGGCAGGGGAAATTTACCGGCTCAGTGGGAAACGATGGTTAAGGATCGGGAGGCGAGATTACAAGAAAATGAGGTTTTAACGGGTTTAATTAATGAACTTTATAATAATCAAGGTCGAGCGATTAACTATAGTCCCACTCAATCGGGTGTAGTGGCGAATTACCGGGCTGAATTTCTATCTCGTGTGTCTGCGGTTGAGGGGCGAATTGTTGAGTTTAAAAAACAACTGGAACAGACGGAAAATTCGATTCGGGCGACACAAGAACAAGTTCAATATGCGACGAATCAAATTCGCTATTCTGAAGAACAATTAGACTTAGCGAAGGCTCAACTTAATAAGTCTCAAGAGTCTTTGGATCTGAACGAATCGATTTTGGGTCAAATTGCTCCGTTGGTTGAAGAAGGGGCGATGTCTGACTTAAATAAAAAACGTCAGGAACAAGAGGTTTTAAGAAGTCAAAATGAGTTTTTACGTCAGCAAGATCAAATCACTACTCGTCAAAGTGAAATTAATGCCCGTAAGAGTGATGTTGAGAAACAACAAGCTGAAATTAGACGTTTAGAAGATGAAAAACAGAAGGTTTTAGCTTCTATTGCTCGGACGGAACAAGAATTGCAAAATACAAAAGATGCCTGGGCAAGAGAATTGTATCTTCGGGTTGAAGAAAATAAAAAACAAATTGCTAGTATTGATTCTCAATTAAGCCGATATAAACTGGATAATGAAAAACGCTTAGGAGAGGTTAATGCTCAATTGGAAAAAGTTGAAGAACAACGAGATACTCAAGTTCTACGTTCCCCGGTGGCTGGGGTGATTTATGATTTACAGCCTTCAACAAAACAGGATTCTGAACTGGATCTGAATAAGGATGAAATTTGCAGTTATGTCAATGAGCAAATTTTAAAATCGGGTGATCCGAGGATGAAGCGTTGTAATGAGGCTTATTATGAGGCTCAACAAACGGAAAAGCTTATGCAAATTTTAGCGGATGATAAGGGACTGGAAGCCACAATTTATATTAAAAATACTGATTTAGCTTTAGTGCTGAATGCTTTACGAGTTAAGCGCAAATTTTTACAGCCTTATGATGGTAAAACGGTGGCTGGAGAAGTGATTGAATGTAAAGCCGAGAAAGATTGTATTTGTCCAGCATCTCCAGAAGCTCGACAAGAAATTGGAGTAACTGATATAGATTGTATTCCGGTGGAAGTCTCGATTGATGCTTTCCCCAATGATCAATTTGGCATGGTTCCCGGACAGTTAAAATGGTTGAGTCAAGATGCGATTAAACCTGATCCAGAAAAGGGTCGTCAATATTTTACTTTTAAAGGAAAAGTGAAATTAGATAAGCAAAACTTTACCTTAGATGAACAGAAAGATATTAAGGTGGGTTTACAGTCAGGTATGTCAGTGAATACCAAAATTAATGTGGGTAAACGGTCTGTACTTGATATATTCTTAAATCGCTTTACAGGTCGAATGAACAGTATTACAAACTTGAAGTAATTTAATCAGTTATCAGTGTAGAGACGCGCCATGGCGCGTCTCTACCAGTTATCAGTTATTACTGTAAATCACTAATAGTTGGTAACTGATATTCTATTAAGAATATCAATTTCTGATTCGGAAATTGTTAAATCCTTGTAGTATGAGCGTCGTCGGATTCTATGGTTTAAATACTTAACAGCTTAATTGGTAACTAATGGCTAAAAACTCCTCCTCTTTTGTCGATTTTCCTACTACTATTTTAGGGCTGTTATATTTAATCCCTATTTTGGGAATTATTGGATTTATTATTAAGTTTGGAGTGAATGTTCCGTTTTATGATCAGTGGGTTGTACCCGCCTTATTTGAAAAAACAGCTACAGGAACATTAGAATTTAAAGATTTATTTGAACTTCATAATAACCATCGAATCTTATTTCCTCGTTTAATTTTTATTGTTTTAGGGTTTATTTCGAGTTGGAATATTAAATTAGAGCTTTTTTTTAGCTTAGGGTTAGCCATACTAACTTTTATTTTGTTATATAAAGTTTCGGTTAATACCTCCAAAAATCATAACTCTTTTTTTTACTTTACTAATTTATTAATAGCTTTAATCTTTTTCTCCTTAGCTCAATCTGAAAACTGGCTTTGGGGGTTTCAAATTGCTTTGTTTTTAATTAATTTATGTGTAATTTTAAGTTGTTTTATTTTAACACAAGAGCAAGTTAAACCTACCCAAAAATTATTAATTGCAACGATTCCTTGTTTAATTGCTAGTTTTTCATCCGCACAGGGTTTGATGAGTTGGTTGGCTTTAATTCCTTCTATTTGGATGATTACAACAGAAGTAAATCAACGAAAAAAATATTTAATATTTTGGCTAACTTTATTTGCAATTTCCAGTTTAATTTACTCAATAGGATATACTCAAGAACCCAAAATCATCAATCTTTCGCTTATTGAAAGGTTGTTCACTGGGATTCACTTTTTTTTAAATTTAATTGCTGCAACTCTAACAAATTCCTATAATTTTAGTAGTTATATAGGATTAATAATTATATTAAATTTTATGGGGTTATGGTGTTACTGTTTGATTAATAAAAAAGAGAAATACTATTTACTAAAATCCTGTTTTCCTTGGTTTTCCATTGGAATATTTTCGATTTTATGTTCAATTTTAATAACATTAGGTCGTTATGATTATGGAGCAAATTATGCGATTGATGCTTCTCGATATACGACTCATTCTTTACTATTAATTATTGCTGTTATTCAACTTTGGTTTATTGTTATTACTCAATCTCAAACTCTAAACCATAACTCTAGTCCCAAACTGATTTATAGTTTTATAGCGGGAATTTTAGTTTGTTTAATTGGGGTAAAATCAGAAATAGCGATCGCTCAAGCACAAACAGATTTAATCAATAAACAACGAGGTAAAACCTGCTTAGAACTCATTAACTATTTAGAAGACTCTAACTTCTTCAAAACCCATCCTGATCGCTGTTTATTAAGATTAAGTAAAACAACCTGGTGGATTCAAGATGGTGTTAAACAACTCCAGACAGTCCACCTCAGAAATTGGGAAAATAATATAACCTTTAAACCCGAATCAGAACAAGTTTATGGTTATATTGACTTTCCTTTTTCCCGTGATCAACCCTTGAAAATCAAACCCCAAGACTCTATTATTTTAAAGGGATGGGCAATTTTTCCCCAGACTCAAAATCAACCCCAACTTGTCTTTTTTTCTCAAGGAAATCAACAATCCTTTTTCGCCAATGCTAATGTCGGTTTAAATAGTCCAGATATTGCTCAGGGACTAGATTCCCCACTCTATAATTATGCACGATGGCAGGTGCAAATTTCCACCCATGAATTGGATTATGACTTAGGAAACATAACGATTAAAGCTTGGGTCTATAATTCTGATAGTCATGAATTTTTCCCGTTAAAGGGGGAAGTTAAGATAATTGTTGAGAAAGACTAACCCGTTCTTAACCTTGAAGTGAACGTTAATTCGGTTTTCATCAAAGCAACAATTTGGTACAATATTTAATCGCTGACCACTGATTAACCTAAATATGAATATTATTCCAACTTCAATTCCCGATGTTTTAATCATTGAACCCAAAGTCTTTGGGGATGAACGCGGCTTTTTCTTTGAAAGTTTTAACCATAAAGTCTTTGTTGAAAAGACTGGAGTTACCTCAGAATTTGTACAAGATAATCATTCTCGTTCTGTTAAAGGCGTTTTGCGAGGTTTGCATTATCAAATTCAACAAACACAAGGTAAATTACTGCGTGTTGTTGCGGGTGATATTTTTGATGTCGCCGTCGATATGAGAAAAAGTTCTGCAACTTTTGGACAGTGGGTCGGTTGCATTCTGAGCGCAGAAAATAAGCGACAATTTTGGGTTCCCCCAGGATTTGCTCATGGATTTTTAGTGATTTCAGATATTGCTGAAGTGTTATATAAAACCACAGATTATTATGCACCACAATACGAGCGTTCTTTACTGTGGAATGATCCTGATGTCGGAATTGATTGGCCCCTCAATGGAATCACACCAATTTTATCAGCAAAAGATCAAGAAGGTCAACCTTTAAAAACGGCGGAGTTCTTCTCATGACAAAAATTTTATTGATTGGAAAAGATGGTCAACTCGGTCAAGAATTACAGCCTTTTCTGACTGCTATGGGGTCGTTAGTTTCTGTAGGACGGGATACTCTTGATTTATCTCAACCTCAAATTATTGAACAAATAATAGAGGACATTCAACCCGAATGGGTGATTAATGCTGCGGCTTATACGGCTGTGGATAAGGCAGAAAGTGAACCGGAATTAGCAATGAAAATTAATGGAATTGCGCCCGGTATTTTAGCAAAAGCTTGTCAACAATTAGATGCTAAATTAATTCACATTTCTACAGATTATGTCTTTGATGGAACCCAAAGCCATCCTTACATTGAAACTGATTCTACTCATCCCTTGGGTGTCTATGGTCAATCTAAATTAGCTGGAGAAATTGCTATTCAAGAAACCCAAGCCAAATTTGCAATTATTAGAACCGCTTGGGTTTATGGCGTAGGGGGAACCGGAAATTTTGTCAAAACTATGTTACGGTTGGGAAAAGAACGGGAAGAAATTCGCGTTGTTTGCGATCAAGTAGGAAGTCCAACTTGGACAGGAGATTTAGCACAATCAATTGTTCAATTAATGCCACTTTTAAATTCTCAAACCTACGGAATTTATCACTGTACTAATAGTGGTGTTACCAGTTGGTATGATTTTGCGATCGCTATTTTTGAAGAAGCAAAACTATTAGGTTTTCCCTTAAAAATTGAACGGGTAATTCCAATTACAACCCCCGAATATCCAACGCCAGCAAGTCGTCCGGCTTATTCGGTTTTAAGTGGGAAAAAATTAGCCAATCTTCTCGAAACTCATACTCCCCAATGGCGTCAGGGATTGCGTAAAATGTTACAACAATTAAACCCGTAGAGACGTGCCACGGCGCGTCTCTTTCTACAAAACAATCGATGAATTAATCAACTATTAACCCTTAACGATTAATTATGAAAGCGCTGATTCTATCTGGTGGAAAAGGAACAAGATTACGCCCTTTGACGTACACAGGTGCAAAACAATTAGTTCCCGTCGCTAATAAACCCATTTTATGGTATGGAATTGAAGGAATTGTAGCGGCTGGAATTACAGAAATTGGCATTATTATTAGTCCTGAAACGGGAGAAGAAGTTAAAAATTTAACCGGAAATGGCGATCGCTTTGGAGCCAAAATTACCTATATTTTACAAGAACAACCCGCCGGATTAGCTCATGCGGTTAAAGTTGCTCAACCGTTTTTAGGAGATTCTCCTTTTATTATGTACTTGGGAGATAACTTAATTGAAAGTCAACTTAATCAGTTTGTAGAACGCTTTAAACAGCAACAACTAGACGGGTTAATTTTATTAAGAAGTGTCCCTAATCCCACCGCCTTTGGGGTCGCTGTTGTTGATGATCAAGGACGAGTTTTACAGTTAGTCGAAAAACCCAAAGTTCCCCCTTCAAATTTAGCTTTAGTCGGGGTTTATTTTTTTGATAAAACCATTCACGATGCGATCGCTCAAATTCAGCCTTCAGCAAGGGGAGAACTGGAAATTACAGATGCAATTCAACAACTGATTAATAACCAGAAAAAAGTTGAAGCTTGTAATCTGGAAGGATGGTGGTTAGATACGGGAAAAAAAGATGATTTGTTGAGTGCAAACCAAATTATTTTAGATTCTTGTATTATCTACGATGTTCAAGGAGAAGTAGACGAAAACAGTCATATTTTAGGACGGGTTAAAGTCGGTAAAGGGACAAAATTAGTTAACTGTAGTGTCCGAGGGCCAGTGATTATTGGGGAAAATTGCTATTTAGAAAACTGCTTTATCGGCCCCTATAGTAGTGTAGCCAATAAAGTCACTTTAATTGATGCTGAAATCGAACATAGTGTCATCTTGAGTGAAGCTAAAATTATTGGGATTAATCAACGCATTGTGGATACGGTTATCGGTCGTCGAGCAACTTTAAGTACCGCACCTCAACGACCGAAAGCATTACGGTTTATGATTGGAGATGATAGTCAAATAGAATTAGCGTGATTTACTGGATAACGGTTAATTATTACTCCACCGAACTGATTCAACGATTAATTGATTCAATTGTTATAGATACATTCCATAAAATTGTAGAGACGCGCCATGGCGCGTCTCTACAGGGAATTGATTATCAAATTATTATTATTAATAATTCCCCCGATGATCGCTCAATTCATCAGCTAAATTCTCCCTCTATTTTAGTATTAGATGCACCCGAAAATATTGGTTTTGGTCGAGCGTGTAATCTTGGGTTAAATTGGGTTTACCAACAAAATGATCAAGCTATTGTATGGTTAATTAATCCCGATGCGTATTTATCTAAAAATGTTCTGTCTCAAGCAATTGAATTATTTAAAGATTACCCAGAATTATCTATTTTAGGAACAGTGATTTACAATTCCAAAGGAGAAATAGAGTTTACAGAAGGACAATTCAACCCCAAAACCGGAATAATTAAGGTCTATAATCAACTATCAAAAACTTTGCAAAATCAACCTTATCAGTTAACAGAATGGGTATCGGGATGTAGTCTACTAATTAATTTAAAAAAATTTAAAGAATGTCCTCAATTTGATCCTAACTATTTTCTCTATTATGAAGATTTTGATTTCTGTTTACGGTATCGAAACCAAGGACATCAAATTGGGATTACTTCACAGATTAAAGTATTTCATCAAACTTCATCTATTACTCAAAGAAACCCCAACCTCAAGCTTCAATACAGTATTTACAGTTATCTCCTCACTCTTGATAAACATACTTCTAAACTTATTCTATTGTATTGGTTATTTAGAATAAGTCTTATTAGTTTGATAACCCTCTCAGTTACTCCCCAAAAATCTTGGTATAAACTCAAAGGGGTTATAAATTTTATTTTTAGGTAGGGGTGGCGTCCCTCCCAACCCTGGCGCAAAGAGGGTTAGGAGACCTAACCCCTACAGGTTTTGATCACAAATATTACACGGATTGCTATATTATAGACTTAGTAATATTTTAAATTATAGATTTTTTATGAGTCATTCCCTCCTAATTAATTTATCCTTTTTAATTCCTAAACCAACGGGAATTTCTATTTATGCTAGTCATGTATTACCTGCTTTAAAATCGCTTCAACCTACATTATTAATCTCTCAACAAAAACCCGATTATTCTTGCTATTCTGTTCCTAATAATATGACCCCAGACCAAGGAACAAAGGGACATCTTAGGAGGTTACTTTGGACACAGTTTAAACTCCCTAAAATTTATCAACAATTAAAGGGAAATTTGATATTTTCTCCCCTTCCAGAAGCTCCTTTGTATTCAGGATGTCGGTCAATTGTCATGGCTCATGATTTAATTCCGTTACGGTTTCCGAGACGAGGTTCTCGGTTAACCGCTTATTTTAAATATTATATTCCCCCTGTATTATCCCAAGCCGAACATATTGTCTGTAATTCTATCTCAACGGCGAAAGATTTAGTTGATTTTTTTAACATTCCAGAACAAAAAATAACACCCATTCCCCTCGCCTATAACCCCCAGAGATTTCAATTTTTAGACTTACCAACTCGTAATTATTTCCTGTATATTGGTCGTCATGATGCTTATAAAAATCTATCTCGATTAATTAGTGCTTTTTCTAAGTTAAAACATTTATCCGAATATGAATTATGGTTCGCTGGCCCAACAGATGAAACCTATACACCGGAACTCAAAAAGCAGGTTCAAGAATTAGGATTAACTCAACAGGTAAAGTTTTTAAATTATGTTCCTTTTGAACAATTAATACCCATGATTAATCAAGCCATTGCTGTTGTTTTCCCCAGTCTTTGGGAAGGGTTTGGTTTCCCGGTTTTAGAAGCAATGGCTTGTGGAACTCCTGTGATTACGTCTAACCTATCTTCTTTACCCGAAGTGGGCGGAAATGCAGCATTATATGTTAATCCTTATCAGGTTGAAGAAATCACAGAAGCGATGGAAACTCTAGCTAATAGTACAGAAATGCGATCGCATTTAAGACAATTAGGATTAGAACAAGTTAAACAATTTAGTTGGGAAAAAACCGGACAAAAAACAGCAGAAGTGATTCAAAAATATTTATAATATCTCTCGTTTCTAGGTTCAAAGGTTATAAACCACTGGGGATTAAGCCCTGAAGGGCTTACTACGTTGAAAAACGTTGCAATGCCATTTTGCAGGCTCCGCCTGCTCTTAACCGGAGACAGAGCCTTAGTTTCGGGTTTCCAAAGATTATAAACTGTTGCTAGAAACAGGAGTAGTAGGAATAGAAGGAACACTAGGAATATCAGGGATATCAGGAATAGTAGGGATTACATTTGTAGTAGTTTCCCCAAAACTAGCCGCCGTCAAATTACTAACAGAAATATTATTAATTTGGGCTAATTGTTCTCCTGTACTTTGCACAATAACTAGGGTATTTACTGATGAGGGTTGCAACAAAATATCATTAAATGTTACACCATCAGGCAGTTTAATAATATCAATGCTATTTTCAAAATCAGTAATTACATCAAAACCGCCACCTGTAACTAAAACAAAGGTATCTTTTCCTGTTCCTCCCGTCAATGTATCATTATCTTTGTCTCCCGAAAGAATATCATCCCCGGCATCTCCAAACAATTGATCACTGTTTTTTCCTCCATATAAACTATCATTACCCTCTCCTCCTCTAACAATATCTTGATCTAAATCTCCAGCTAAGAAATCATTCCCACTTCCTCCATCGAGAATATCGTCTTGTTTTCCCCCTCTCAGGGTATCAATTCCTCCGTTTCCAATTAAGGAATCTAAACCCGTATTTCCATTAATAAATTCACTATCTTCTGAACCGATAACCGTATCATTCCCATCCAGGGCTAATACACCACCAGGGTAATTGTTTAGTTGTCCAGAAGATAGAATAATTGATTCTGCGGTGTTATCTCCAACTAAAAAAGATATACCGTTTTGAGTGCTTGGTTGTAGTGCCATAGTGTTTAATAATTCTCAATGTAGATTGCTGTTAATTTTGATATACTTTTATGCAGGCGTTCCAAAATTTTGTGTCCAATATTGATTGTAATTGACAGTACCTGTATCATTGTCTAAATAGTAATACCCCACACCAATTTCTGTTAAATTCGGATTCAGAATATTAGCACGATGTCCGGGACTATTCATCCATCCGTTGACAACTTGTTCTGGTGTTGTTTGACCTGCTGCTATATTTTCGGCAGCCCAGGAGTAATTATATCCTGTCGCTTCAATTCGATCAAAAGGGCTACTGCCATCAAGTCCGTTATGATCAAAATAGTCTTGGAGTGCCATATCTTGACTATGAATTTCTGCCGATGTTTCCAATTGATAATTATAGGTTAGAGGCAATAACCCAGCGTTAAGACGTTCTTGATTAGTTAGTTCAAAAACACGCTGTTCAAATGAGTTTGGATCGTTATTAGTAGTGCCTCCACCATTATTATTGGTCGTCCAAGAAATATTAAAACTGGCAGTATCTTGTTTTTCTGCATATCCAGCATAGACCCAATATTCACCACTAATTGTTGGAGTAAAGGTGTATTGTTTGCCATTATAAGCATCATTTAACCAGTTCCAATCTTGACCACTGATGTTCACCCATTGATTAGAATCATAAGCATTAAGTGGGATAACACCTATTCGATAAAAATCATCTGCTGTCACTGAGAAATTGTAGGTATTACCCGCCTCAAAATCTGCTATAGTCCACAAGTTCACTCCAAAATAATCTAAACCGACATCACTGGGTGAGCTATTACCCCAATTTCGAGAAATACTGTCTCTGGTACTAATAGAATTTTGATCGTTCAGAGTAAATTGATACCATCCTTTACTTTCATTTTGTCCTGTTGTCCAATCAAAAATTTCACCCCCCCAGTTTTGAGAATAAAAATCATAAACATCATTAAACTCAACTGAAAGGATGTTTCCATCTATCGTTATAGTGGCGTGATCATCCTCAGCTTTTAACGTTTGAATTTGTTCATCACTTAATAGTTTACCTTGAACAAGATTGGCAAAAATTTCTCCTTCATCCCCAATAGAATCGCTAGAATTAAGTCGAGGATCAAGAGAATGTCCAATTTCTTCTAAAACTACGCTCACAGCCTGATTAACATTGCTACCCGTCAAAATATCTTCAGCCAGATAAATTTGATTTGTAGCTTCTGCAAACGCGCCAGAAGACCCTTTAATATCGGCTGAAGCGACAATTTTAATCGGGGCAAAGGTGCTAAAATCTCCTGTAAGCCATTCTGTGGCTAAGGTTTGTGCCTTCTGGATATCCCAAGTGTCGCCAAAAGGGAGCTTCAGTTGTTCAACAAAAGTGGGATCACTCGCAAACAGTTGAAGTTGCTGATAGACTTTGGGCATCACCTGTTCTGCTAAAAAAGCGTTAGTCTCCGCTAAAGATGTGATAGCGTTGGCTGATGTAGGGTTAGGATTAACTTCAAACATGGTAGGTTCTCTGGTTGGTGAAAACTAATCAAACGTTCAAAATTTAAAGGTTCTATTTCTGCTATCGATGGCTAGTAACGACTTTTACGCCAAACCTCAGTATTTGTTACAAAAGTTTATTTTCAGATTTGATCGACTCACATCTTCCCCTGGTTAAACTCATTGTTTAGAGGAAATTGGCTTTTAACTTTTGGACAATTAATATTTGAGCGGGTTAGTTTTAGAATATACCCGTCTAAACTATGACACAACTAATAAAAGCTAGTATTTTACGCTATGCTTACGTTAGTCAAATCATCCAGATTAACCATGAATACTAAAGATAAGATGTTTACTGAGGCTAGTAACTTTTGGGATTTACAAAAACTGTATCAAGACCTAGAAGCAGTAAAACGCCTATTGTCCCCACGTTCTCGACAGGGGTTAACTGAAACAGAAAAGCTTTATCTGAGGGGACTATTGTGTGGTTATAGTCCGGCGGAAATTGCCAAAAAACTATTTCAAAGTCCTAAAAGCGTGGAAGTTTACCTCTGTAAAACCTTATATCCTTATTTAAAAAATCTTTTAGATGTTCCCTCAGAAGTGGGAAATTGGCGTAATATTTGTAACTGGTTAAATGATGCAGGTTATAAAAAGTTATCTTCAGGAGAAAACTTATTCAATAATTTATTACCTCAAGAAGCTTTGGTTAAAATAGTTAATGTTGATTTTTTACAAGAAAATACTATTTCAATTGATATCAACCTTCAGCTTCATTTTCCATCGGTTTTAAACCGTGAAGAATCTAAAAATAATATTGATGAATAATAAGCGGTTAATGAGGAGGTTATAAACTACTGGGGATTAAGCCCTTCAGGGCTTACTACGTTGAAAAAGTCAGATTACTGTTTACTAGAAACTGGATTTTTTCAATTTTCATGTTTCATCTCCAAATTCTTCAAACAAAGCCTCTAAATCTCTTTTCTTGTAGTTATTGAAAAACTAATTCACCATCAACGACTTTTCCTTCACGAATTTGCTGTGTTCCCTCAGCAATTTTTTGCCTGAGTTCAATCAGTTGCTTTTCTCTTTCATCATGCTGATCTAAAAGTTGAAATGCTACTGTTAATAAATCATCCACACTTTTATATTTACCTTGTTGTAATTTTTCAAGAATAAATTTTTCTTGATCTGGCTTGATTGCAATTTGCATTTTTATCTCCTTATTTTCGAGTTAATTCATAACAACTAGCAATATTAGATTCTCAATTTTGAGTTTTGGATTAAATCACCTAACAAATATATTAACATAAATATCACAAACCGTAGTAAGCCCTTCAGGGCTTTCTCCATTAAAGGAATCCCAAATTTTAATAAAAATTATTTGAAATCCCTAAATGTTTGCTACAAATTCCCCCCTGTAGAGACGTTGCATACAACATCTCTACAGGCGGTTAGAGGGGTTCATCTTTAGCAATTATATAAGGTTTCATATTATTTGAAAGAGTGGGAAGCAAGCACAAAAACGGAGGTTAGAGGATAATTTCTAAGTTAAAACCCTTTCCTATTTGAGTGAGTTGATTATTTTTAGCATCATAACTCCAGACTTTCATCTGATTATTTCCTGGGGGTAGAATTGCGGTTGGAACTCGAATCATCCAGCCTGATTTTTCATATTTAGGATTAGATAAAACTTGAACTACATCAGGTCTAGGAATATTAACTTGACCGACAGCAATTAATTGATTGTTTTCTCCTAAACTTAGATAAACTGCATCCGCAGGTTTTGATTGTTTAGGAAGAATTGACCATCCGCTAAGGGATAAATCATCTCGTTGATAAATGGGTTGGGTGGGAATAGATTCTATATTACCATTTAATGCTTGAGTTTGAGCAAATTTTAACGGTTGATTATTGCGTTTCCAAAACCAATGAGATTGAATGGTTTTATACGGTCGATAGGTAGTTAAAACGTTTTGATAAATTAAAGAAGCAGATTCGGATTTTAAAACTAAATCCCAAGGATTTTGATACCATAATTCATTGGTTAATAATAGAATATTGGGTTTTGTTTCATTGATTTCTTGAATCACTTGCTGTTGTGCAACGGTGGGTTTAGCATAGAGAACATAACCATATTTAGAACAGGATGGTTTATTAAATAAATAATACCATAATCCTTCAGAAGTTAAGGTATAAAAGCAAGATTGTTGATCAATTTCCGGTTTCAGAGTTTTCCACGCTTCTAAATAATCTGGTTTTAAGAGTTTTTGATCAGAAGTTGATAAAGCGTCAGGAAGTTGAGTGAATTTTTCCATCCCCTTAACAAGATTAAAACTGGGTTCTGTTAAGATAATTATAGTCAAAATCAGAAGTATTAATATCTGTTGAAGGGGAGTTATATTATATTGGGATAACTGCGGTTCTATTTTATGTTTATACCCTAGACAAATTAGATAAAATCCTAAAAAAGCCGTCATTAATGCACCATGATAGGCGTGTCCTATATCGCTTCTATCGAGGGTAATTCTCATGTAAACGGATGCAGCAGTTAGGAGTAAAATAATCAGATAATTGTTTTGGATAAAAGAACGAAGTTTAAACTCATAATTTTTGAAATCTAAGAGGAGATAAACTAAAATCCCACTTTGAACAAACATCGATAACCAAAAATTCTGGGAAGTCCAAGTGAGTTCTAGGGGAGGAAGGGGAATAAAGGAAATATAGCGTCCGTATTTTCCCCAATATAAAATTTGAGAGATAATGGCATTAATTTGATCAAAACCTAAGATGATTAAACTCAGGATAGAAACAATAATAATTCCAATGAGTGAACCTCTGAACCATAAAATAGTTGTTTTTTTAGATAAAAATAATGATAAAATAGAAGCACATAAATAAACCGCTATAAAATATATTGCTCGATCATAAATATAGAAAAAACTACTGGGAATTGATGCTCCAATTAAAATCGATAACCATTGTGCTTGGTTTGTTCGGGTTTCAGCTATTCTAAAAAACCGTAAGGTTAAGGCTAATTGAATAATAAAACTGGTTCCTCTGCGTCCATCAAATTTATAAAAAATTCCATCGAAAACACAAAATAGAATACAGGATATCACAAATATTTTTAATCTATTTCTGTTAATTTTAGCTAAATTAATTAATTCCCATAATATCCAGAAATAGCCTAAACAGGTGATCACATTTTCTAAATTGACAAATAACCGAGTTAAAGCAATACCATTATCTTGAGTTGCGAGATTTGTGGCTAACCAACTGGGAAGAACATCAACACCATAGCCATGAATTAAAATAGTATTGATAAAGGGTTTTGGAAGTTGTAGAAAGTTAGGTAAAAAGCCTAAAAATTCTCCTTCATGAAACGAATCTATTAAGGTTGAATTAATTCTAAATTGGTTTAATGGGGTATTAATTAACCAAGTCAGGAGTAAAATCGAACTGATTCCTATCCAAGTATAATGATGGTTAAGAACCTTTAAAATTGCTCTTAGGGGTTTTTGATTCAGGTTTAAAACCAAAGTAGCAATTAAGGGAGGAGTTAGAAGTAAAATAATATATTTGAGATAGTCTGTAAAAGGACTAATATTCTCAATACTGGCTAAAGAAATCACCCCAGTTTGATTATTCCCAAAAGGGATTTTAATGAAATTGACCCAAGGAACTAGAATTAACCAAGTCGCTAAAGTTATCGTAATAATAGCGATTAATTTCACTTTAGATTGTTGTTTTTGTTCAGACATTTTTAAGTAGGGAACAGGAAATAGAGAACCGATTGGGAAGTAATTCGCGCCGAGGTTGTAATATTTTATTGTAGGGGTTTGGTTTCCAAACCCTCTAGGGATGTGGGTTAGGAGACCTAACCCCTACGGTTTTTTTACAAATCAAATAGTCCTTTCCAAACCCTCTAGGGATGTGGGTTAGGAGACCTAACCCCTACGGTTTTTTTTACAAATTAAACACGGATTGCTATCGTTAAGATTGCAGTTTGGAAACTGGATTAGATGATTGATTTGGAGATGAGAAGGAATACAATTTATGTCCAGTAAAACTAATCATAGCGACACAAGCAGCACTCGCTAAACGAGATAGGGTTGGATGCCAACCTAATTCATTAATTAACAGTTGTAATAATCCTAAATTGGCTAATAAACTATTTAAAGCAACGGTCGCAAACACGCCATATTGGACAAACCAGTTTTTCCAATACACCCCAAATACAAACCGACGACTTAACCAAAAGTTGGTACTTAATCCCAGAAAATAACTAATTCCTAATGCAAAAACATACCAGAGTCCTGACTGAATGAGAATCGAAAAAACGAGAACATCAACAACCGTAGCCGCACCACCTGTAAATAAATAACCGCCAAATTCTCGTAATGTTTTTAAGGTTTGGCGACGGCGAGAAAGACGAGTATTTGCTGCTGCGGTTGTGGTTGCTTCAGCGTGAGCTTCTTCCACATATTCACTATCACTATTGACATCCCAGAGGTTATGTTTACCCGGAGTTAAAACGTTCTCGGCTGCAAAAATTCCCATTAATAAACTATGGTCTTGATTATTATACTTAAATGCGCCATAGCGTCCCACTAATTGCAAGTTTTGGAAGGTTTCTAAATACTGTTGAATTTCTGATAAAGCACTTTGATAATTTCCAGCATAAATAGGATAAGTTCGAGGTAAACGCACAATAAACCCATCAGAAATCGCTTGATTTTTTAATAATCCAATTTTGCGTAATTCTTTTTCAGCTAATATTCGCAGTTCATCTTCTGGACATTGCCATAAATCATCGCCAAAATTACACCAATATTCACAACAAAGGGGGGTTTGTTGAGTATTTGCTAACATTTCTGGCGACCAGTTTGCAAAATTGGTCACTCGTCCAACGTCAACTCTGGGGTCATTAATATATAACCAATTATCAGGAAAAACATTTCCCCCTTCTACCATTAAATAGACTAAAATTGTATTTCTAAATTTAAGCGACTTAGCAGCCTCGATAACTTTTTCAGGGGGGGAAGATTGCAGTTGCTGAACAAAATGAGTTAGAGGAATAGAAGAAATAACTCCCCCACAAGCAACGGTGTTTTCCTCTTTGGTGATGCGGTTTCTCAGGGTAATATGAGTAACTTGAGAATTCTGATGATGAATTTGGATAACTTCTGTATTTAATAAAATCGGTTGCTGATGTTGTTGTAAATAGTCGGCGATTTTTTCATAAAGTTGACCCGAACCCAAACGGGGAAATTGAAACTGGTCTATGAGGTTTTTAACTTTTCCATCATTGCCTAAAATAGCATTTTTAATCGCTTTTGATAAAGATAATCCTTTAATGCGTTGTGCCGCCCAATCTGCACTAATTTCTGTACAGGGAATTCCCCATAATTTCTCGGTGTAACCTTCAAAAAATATCTCAGAGAGGCGTTTCCCAAATTTATTTTCAACCCATTCTGCAAAGTTATTGGTTTGAGATTTAGGAAATAATCGAACAGCTAAATAGGAGATAATAATTCTGAAAGTTTCAACTAATCCTAATGCATATAAAACTTGTTTGGCTTTTAAGGGATAACTAAAATATTTTCCCCCATAATAAATCCGAGTTAAACGATTAACCGTAACTTGTTCATCTCCTAAAACCTCATCCCAAAGTTGCAAAACCGGAGCAATTTTTGTATAAAATCGATGGGGGCCGTAATCTAAGATAAAGCCTTGATATTCTATACTTTTAGCTAACCCTCCCACTTGACTATCGCGTTCAACGACAACAACAGATTGACCTTGCTTCGTTAAAGTATAAGCCGCTGCTAGTCCGGCTGGGCCAGCACCTAAAATATAAATGGGTTCCATCACACCTAATCTTATCGTTGGATAAATTGTCTCTATCATACAATATTAGTTCGATAGTTTAACAAACTGACCCGATGAATACAATAATAAATCCTGAAAACGGCTAGGATTGTTTAAATTTAGCGTATAGGATTGGGGTTGTACATTGTTAATGTGATAATCTTGAGTGACGACTGTATTTTTGGGCGTGAGAAAAAATGTGGTTTGGGGATTGGATAATTGAAATTGATATTGATTGGGTTGGGGAGAATTAACAAGAATTTTGTCAGTGGGTTCTAGCAGAGTATTCATCATAACCAATAAAATGTTATCGGTATAGAATCTAACTTTTTCAAAGGGTTTATCGGTGGGTTTTTGCTCAAATTGAACGTTAAAGCGATTCTCCGAATCAAAAAGATAAAGACCTTGAATTAATCCGGTTCTGTATACATAAGCTCCTCTATAATTATCAGGAAGACTGATAATTATAGGGGATTCTATGGGGATTTTTTGTAAACTAGATAATAAACTTTGAGAGAGTTCTCCGGCGAATTTCCAGTTTTGGTTAATAGAATGCAGGGATAATCCTAAACTGACTAATATAATGGAGGATAGAATTAAATTCAGTTGAAAATTACTCACTAAAATTGTGATTACTAAGGCGATATAAATAGAAGTGAAACTAGAAGCCCAATATAAATAACGTTCTCCTTGGGTATCAAAAGGGGATACAGAAACATTAATTGCAGGTAAAACACAAATCCAAAATCCCGCTATTAATAAGAGTAGGGTTTGAGGAATTTGAGAGGTTAGTTGATGTTTATGATAACTTAAAATAAAAGCCAATAATGAGATCAAAATTACTCCCAATAATTGTGTAATCCAGATTGTTAAATTAGAATTGAATTGAGGCGATAAAAAGCTACGAGGGGGATAAATAATTAAATTGTATAAAATTTGGATCGGATTAAACTGAAGATGAATACCTTTTCCATATCCCCCGATGAAGGTTCCTAACTTTAGATATCGACAAACAAAATAAAACCCTAAAACTATTCCATAAAAGGAAACGATTGTCAAGAGTTTATTCAAAGTTCGAGGTTTTTCTTGTAAATATTGGTAGAGTTCATAGGCTAAAATTAACCCTGGAAAACTGACAATAGATTCTTTACATAATAACGCGGCTAAAAAGGCAGCTAAAGAGATCCATAATTGTATGGGTTGATAAAATTGTTTAAAGGTTAAATAGGTTGAAAAGGACAATAAGGCAAAAAACGTAGCAATAACATCAGTACGGGCAGAAATCCAAGAAACGGCTTCAGAATGGGAGGGTAATAATAGAAAGATAAATCCGGCAAAATAAGGAATAAATCGCTTTAATTTTAATTCTAATCTTAAATTTAAACTCAATAAAAAGGAGATTCTCACCACCAAAAAAGAATTTCCTAAATGAAATCCAAAATTAGTTAGATGGTAGCCAAAAGCATTTAACCCCCAGATTTTATAATCTAAAAAACTAATTAATCCTAACAAAGGTCTAAAAAATAACGATTGACCGTGTTGTTGATTAAACCATAACCCCAATGGCCCTAATTTAGACAATAAGGCAATTAAAACAAAATCATCCGATAGAAAAAAACTATTAAAAATGTTAGAATAAGCAATCAATCCTGTAACGGCAATAATTCCGATTAAAATAATTGAATAACGCGAGATTTTGGAGAAAGATTTTGTCTTCATTACCGTGTTAAATTGAAAGCAACCGGATTCGGGGTAAGTTTTTTTAGTATCTTGTTTTGCGGCTATCCTGTCAAGTCATCAATTTCCCACAATTAATTGAAACTCATTGAAAAAAATAGTACCTCAACAGGTAATATAAAATCAGCCAATTTTAAGCCTCGTAACTGCACATATCCTAGCCTCAGACGGTTGACCTCTGTTCCTGACGTGGTATCCTCCACATTGAGTGTGTGAATATATTAAGAGGAGTGAATTTTTATGGTCGCAACACCCGCTCGGACTCAGAACTTTAGTTCATTGCAAAAAGAAGCCAACACCGCCCAACCTCGAACCATCTCCCATTTTGGCTTTACGGATCAAGTCGGGGAACTCCCCACAACCCCCCTATTTGGAACCGATGGTATCCGGGGGCGTGTGGGAGGACTCCTGAGTGCGCCTCTGGCTTTACAAGTCGGTTTCTGGGCGGGCCAAGTTCTCCGACAACAGGCCCAACATCCCGGCCCGGTGATTTTAGGCCAAGATACCCGCACCTCTGGCAATATGTTAGCAATGGCTCTCTCCGCCGGATTAATTGCGGCAGGGTTGGAAGTTTGGCATATTGGGGTTTGTCCCACGCCAGGAGTTTCCTATTTAACCTTAACCTCTGAAGCCATTGGTGGAGTGATGATTTCCGCCAGCCACAACCCCCCAGAAGACAACGGAATTAAATTTTTTGGCGCAGATGGTACAAAACTATCCACCGCCCTACAACAGCAAATAGAGGCGGGAATTAGAGGAACTGCCGATTTTCCCATTTCTTATAGCGACTGTGGCCAACACTATTACCGTCCCGAACTGATTCAACAGTATGCCCAATCTCTACATGGGCCATTACTTTCTGTCTCGAATTTACACCGAATGCGGGTGGTTTTAGATTTAGCTTGGGGTGCTGCGGTTCCCCTCGCCGCCCAGGTATTTACAGAAATGGGGGCTGAGGTGATTTGCCTTCATGATCAACCCAATGGCCATCAAATTAACGTTAATTGTGGGTCTACCCATTTACAACAGCTACAACAAGCGGTTTTAGACCATCATGCTGATCTTGGATTTGCCTTTGATGGCGATGCAGACCGAGTTTTAGCCGTTGACGGTCAAGGACGGGCCGTGGATGGAGATTATATTCTGTATTTTTGGGGCCAAACCCTCAGCCAAGCCGGACAACTTCCCGACAATTTAATTATTTCAACGGTGATGGCTAACCTCGGTTTTGAACGAGCTTGGCAACAGTTTGGGGGCCAATTAATTCGTACTCCCGTCGGCGACCAGCACGTTCACGCCGAAATGAAACGCACCGGGGCGATGTTAGGCGGTGAACAGTCAGGACATATTCTCTGTCACCATTATGGAATTAGTGGGGATGGGTTACTGACGGCGTTACATTTAGCTACATTAGTCAAACGTTCCGGTCAATCTTTAACAGAATTAGTCAATCAAAGTTTCCAAACCTATCCCCAACTATTAAAAAATATTCGGGTTGAGGACGTTCATCAACGACGTCATTGGCAAGAGTGTGAACCTGTAATCAAAGCCATTGAAACCGCAGAAGCCGCGATGGGAAATCAAGGGCGAATATTAGTCCGCGCGTCAGGAACAGAACCTTTAATTCGAGTCATGGTTGAAGCTTCCAACGGTGATTTAGCCAATTATTGGGCAGAACAATTAGTCTCAGTCGTTCAGCAATATTTAGCCGTTTAACATTTTTCAAATACAGACTTCATCGCTGGTCAGGAAGAGTTCGATTATCGCACCATCCGCCAGCGATTTCGTTTGTTGTTTTTCCACAGCCCCTTGAAACTTGATCTATAATGAAGGCTAAATTTACAGCATTTATTTTTTTAATCCCTAATAAATAACTTCTGACTCCTAACTCCAATGGTTACAAAAGCTAAAAAAAAGCGAAAGAAGGTTAAAAAAAAAGCTAAAGCTAAAAAACCCACATTAAGTAAACAAGAAATTAAACTTCGCCAAAAGCAACGAGCAAAAGCGATTCAAAAAGTTATATCTTCATCATCAGGAATTATTGCTGCTGCTGCTGTTGTGGGAGCGATTTTATTTGTGGTTGCTGGCCCCAAATTAGCGATCGCAGGGGGAGGAGGAATTTTAGTAGTTTCCCTATCCTATCTCTACCCAGATATGGCATTATGGGGATTTTTAATTTATTTACCTTTTGGTGGCACAATCACCTACTGGGTCGGCGGTGGCAGCCCTATTTTTCAACTCGCTAAAGATGGCTTTTATTTTCCAGCCTTATTTGCCAAATATAAGGAATGGAAACGCAAAGGAATGCCCATGATTGTTCCTAAAGCTCTTAAGCAACCTTTGATGGTACTGCTTGCCATCTGCGGGTTAACGTTGCTATTAGTAAATGGGTTACAACAACTCAAACCAGAAGGGGGAGATAAACCCATTTTATTAGGATTAATGGGGTTAAAATCCTTTATTGGATACCTGCCCTTAATTACCTGTTCCTATTACCAAATTAAAGGAAAAAAAGAACTGTTATTGCTAACGCGGATGACACTGGTTTTAGCCATCATTTGTTGTGTTTTAGGAGTCATCCAATATCAAATGCTGGCTAGTGGTCGTTGCAAAGGAACCGATCATTTACTCGGAGATGATTTATTTAAAGCAACTATTGACGCTAAATGCTTTGTCGGTGGATCTTTAGTCTTTAGTCCCTCCCAAAACATGATTCGTTTACCGGGAACTTTTGTGGCACCTTGGCAATGGGCTTGGTTTTTAATTGCTAATGCTTTTTTTACCTTTGCGAGCGCTTTTAGTGATCCATCTCCCCTCTGGCGAACAACGGGTTTAGTCGGAATGGCACTGGTATTTGTAAATGCTGTGATTTCCGGTCAACGAATTGCCTTAGCATTAGTTCCCGTTGTCACCATTATTCTATTAGTTTTAACCGGACAAGTTGCTAACTTAAAACGATTTCTTCCCATTCTCGCCGGACTGGGTTTAGTATTAGGAATTGCAGCAGCAGCCAGCCCCACATTTTTGCAAGAACGAATTGATAGTTTTGTCAGTCGTTGGAATGCTTCACCCCCCACCGATTTCATCTCAGAACAGTTTGGAAACAGTAGCGGCGGACAAAAAGGGATTTTAGGAAAAGGACTTGGACGAGCAACCAATGCAGCTCGTATTTTTGGAAAAACTCAGTTGATTGAAACCTACTATCCTAAACTGATTTTTGAAATAGGGCCAATTGGAGTCGCGGGTTTTCTCTATTTAGTAACAACCATGACCATTGTTGGGTTTAAATCCTATCGTTCTGTGAAAGATAAAAATTTACGGAGTTTTGGAGCTTCTTTTTGGGTTTTTGTGTTAATCATTAGCTACAATACTTATTATTACCCCCTGGATGTTGATCCAGTCACGGTTTATTATTGGTATTTTGCGGGTGTCCTCTTTAAATTGCCCGAAATTGATCGGGAAGAACGGAAAAAACTGATCGAAGCAGGTGAACTTGATCCAGATTCTTAAATAATGATCTGAATCATTTAGTGGGTGCATTGAAAGTAATTTTTTACAAAAACTATCCAATCAACGGTTAAACAATTTAAGGAGAAAAGCTCATGAATTTACCCTTAATTTCTGTTATTATTCCCACCTACAACCGAGAACAAGTTTTACGAGAAACCTTAGCAGAAGTCTTAAAACAAAATTATCCAAATTTTGAAGTTTTAGTGGTGGATCAAACCCCAACCCATGAACCTGAAACCCAAGTTTACTTAGAACAATTAGCCCAAGCTGAAAAAATCAAATGGTATCGTTTAGAGTGGGCGAGTTTACCCGGTGCTAGAAATTATGCGGTACGGCGTTCTCAAGGTGATATTCTTTTATTTATTGATGATGATATTCAACTTCCTGAAGGGTTTTTAATGGCTCATGCTCGTAATTATATCCCTGGAGAAACTTCTGCACCCGAAAAGATTGGAGCCGTTGCTGGACGAGTTTTTGATCGCATGAAATTAAGTGATTCGGGCGGAGAATTAACCATTGAAACTTTACCTCCCGAAGCTTATGATCCTGGGATTGCTTGGTATCATATTGATTTAGTTCATACCATTAAACCTCAACCAGTGATTTCTGCTAGAGGATGTAATATGTCCTTCCGCCGAGAAATTTTTGATCAATTTGGGTTAACCTTTGATGAACGATTTAAAGGCAGTGCGGTGCGAGAAGAATCGGATTTTTGTTTAAGATTAAGACAAACAGGTTATGTGATTTGGTATGACCCAGACGCTTATTTAATTCATTTAGGGGAAGAAGCGGGAGGGTGTCATGATATGAGTACCCGTTCTGTACAATATCAGATTACCTTTTATCATAATCATTTCTTAATGGGGTTAAAAAATTTAACTCCGGGTCAATGTTTCCGCTTTTTTGCTAAATTATTCGATTGTCATGTTTTAGGACATCCCCCTTGTAATAAAAGTGGTTCTCCTCTCAAAATTATCAGCCGTTTCTTCTTCTATAAATTAGGCTTACTTAAAGCGTTAGGAACCTGGATTACATCCCTTTGGGATCAAGGACAAATTTACACACAACAAGACAATCTATAGTCTCACCTACTGTTGATCAATCACAGCAACGGTTTGATCAGAATTATTCACCCGACCCAGAGAACCGTTAATCAGGAGGAAATTAATGAAAATTTTAGTTGCAAGTCATACCTATATTGTTGACTTAAACCGAGAAAAATTCAGAGCCTTAGCGCGTTTACAACCGAATATCGAAGTAACCCTCATTGTTCCCAAACGTTGGCGACCCGGAGGGGTTCAAAATAAAATTATTGAGTGTCAATATTTGGATGAAGGCAATTTTAAGGTTGTTCCCCTCTCTAATTTTAGCGAAAATAACCAAGGTTTACTCACCTTTGGCTTAGATTTAGTTTCCCTTTTAAAAACCTTTAAGCCGGATATTATTCAAGTTGAACAAGGGTCTAAAGCTTTAACTTATAGCCAATTCATTACCTTAAACAATCTTTTAGGGTTAAAAGCAAAAAATGTCTTTTTTACGTGGTGGAATTTGCCTTATGAATTAAAATTTCCCGTTTCTGTTTTAGAAGCCTATAACCTAAAATATACCGATGGTATTGTTGTTGGAAATCAAGACGGAAAAGATATTTTAAAACAAAAAGGATATACCCGGAAAATTGAAGTCATGCCCCAATTAGGTGTTGATGAAAACCTGTTTAAACCTGAACCCCAACCCCAATTAAAAGCCGAATTAGGCATTAACCTGGATGAATTTGTTGTCGGGTTTGTGGGGCGGTTTGTGGAAGAAAAAGGATTGATGACTTTAGCAAAAGCCTTAGCTGGGTTAAAAGATTATTCTTGGAAATGGGTTTTATTAGGTCGGGGGGAATTGCGATCGCAACTTTTAGAAATGGCTGAGAACTTAGGATTTAAAGACCGATTAATTTTAATCGAAAGTGTCCCTCATGATCAGGTACAACGCTATATTAATTTAATGGATACCCTAGTTTTACCCTCAGAAACAACCTACAAATTTAAAACCCTAACGGCTGTGGGGTGGAAAGAACAATTTGGTCATGTTTTAATTGAAGCAATGGCTTGTCAAGTTCCCGTAATTGGTTCCGACTCCGGCGAAATTCCCCACGTTATTGCCGATACAGGATTAATCTTTCCTGAAGGCAATGAACAAGCTTTACGAGATGTTCTCAGCCAGTTAATCACACAGCCAGAATTCGCAAAACAGTTAGGACAACGAGGCTATCAACGAGCAATGACTCACTACACAAATACAGCACTGGCTCAAGAATTATTAGCTTTTTATCAGCAATTATTAGGAGTTTGAGTTATGCTATCACTGGAAGTGCAAATGCAAGTGGAAGTGGAAGTGGAAGTGGAACAGGCATCCTGCCTGTTATTCCATTATTCATAGTTGTTTCATAGTTGTTTCATTTTGACGGGCAAGATGCCCGTTCCACATTTTAGTAGATTCACTGATTAATAATAAAATTAAAATTCCTCCCATAAAAAAGGATAGTCTTCTGCCATATCCGACAATTTTTCCTGGACAGGATTTTGCCTAATATATTGCCATGTATTGATAAACTCTTGATGATTTCTTATAATTCGATCATATCTTTCATCTTGCCAAATTATACCTCTATGTTTCATGATTTTAGAAATTTGTTTTGCGGTATAACTTTTAATACTATGTAAAATACGGGTTAATGACCAATATTCAGCTTTTGTTTGTTCCTCCTCTATTTCTGTATTTATCTTAGGTAAAGGTTGCAATAACCAATGAACATGATCTGGCATGATGACTAAAGAAAATGTATGGTATCTAGGAATATTATTTGGATGACTTTCATCAAAGAATAAACAACAGTTTAAAACAATTGTTCTAGCTATGGGAGTCAGTTCCAGCTTTTGGAAAGTTTTGAAAGTCACAAAATAAACAGCCCCATCTAATTCCCAATGAGGTAAATTTCTCCGAGTTATTTTTAATTCGTCATTATTCCTCAAATCATCACTCATCAATCCTACCTAATTATTATTAATTTTTTGTAATTTATAACTCCAGTGGAACAGGCATCTTGCCTGTTAGCCTGTTACTCAATTTTATATTACAGGACGATACACACCCAAAATACCAATACAGGCAAGATGCTAATACAGGCAAGATGCTAATACAGGCAAGATGCTAATACAGGCAAGATGCCTGTTCCACTGTAAAATAGTCATTTATATTCACCCCTGTAACTGTAACAGTAAATTTGAGTGTGGCTAATTCCAATCGAAAACCAATTCTCCTTGACTTTGAAAAGCCTCTAGTCGAACTAGAAAGCCGTATTGACCAAATTCGTCAATTGGCGAGTGAAAATGGTGTGGATGTGTCCGAAGAAATTCGACAACTCGAAACCCGCGCCAGCCAACTGCGACAAGAAATTTTCAGTAGTTTATCTCCCCTACAACGACTACAACTCGCCCGCCATCCCCGACGACCCAGTACCTTAGATTATATTCAGGCGATGACCGATGAATGGATGGAACTCCATGGCGATCGCCGAGGCTATGATGATCCGGCCTTAGTGGGAGGAGTTGCCCGTTTAGGGGGACAACCTGTGATGATCCTAGGCCATCAAAAAGGACGGGATACCAAAGATAATGTTGCCCGAAATTTTGGTATGGCAGCCCCCGGAGGCTATCGCAAAGCCATGCGGTTAATGGAACACGCCAACCGTTTTGGAATGCCGATTCTGACCTTTATTGATACTCCGGGGGCTTGGGCGGGGGTAGACGCCGAAAAACTTGGCCAAGGCGAAGCCATTGCCTATAACCTCCGAGAGATGTTTGATTTAGACGTTCCGATTATTTGTACAGTTATTGGTGAAGGGGGTTCGGGTGGGGCGTTAGGAATTGGAGTTGGGGAAAAATTGCTGATGTTAGAACATTCTGTCTATACCGTCGCTACTCCTGAAGCCTGTGCTGCGATTTTGTGGAAAGATGCGGGTCAAGCGCCCCAAGCCGCCCAAGCCCTGAAAATTACCTCCCAAGATCTCAAACAATTAGGTATTATTGATGAAGTCGTATCTGAACCGGATGGGGGAGCCCATAGCAACCCTTTAAAAGCGGCAGAACTGCTCAAAAATGCGCTCCTAAAATCCTTAGCTGAACTCCTTCCTTTAACACCCCAGCAGCGTCGAGAAATGCGATATCAGAAGTTCAGAAATATTGGAGTTTTTGCCGAAGCCAAAGTTTAAACATAAGATCATACTCAACCAAGTTGCCATTAATCTTCAGAACCTGGCGGGTAAAAAAGGCTGAGGAACCCAATCATGCACCTTGATCTTGATTGTCCAGGAAAATCTAAATTCCAAAAGCTTTTTAGTGATATAATCAAAACGGTAACAAATCTTTACACATTTCTCAGATTGAATTATTTACAGATTTGTGACATCTGTTCGAGTCCCATTGGAGACGACTTAAAGCAGACATGACTTCTCCCATTCAAAAAAGAGCCTTGATCACAGGAGCCAGCAGTGGCATTGGTCGGGCGACAGCCCTCGCCTTTGCGGCATCCGGGATTGACATTGCATTAGTCAGTCGCCAGGAGGATCGCTTAGAAGCGGTAGCCCAAGAAGCCCGAAATTTCGGGGTAGAAGCGAAAGCCTTTCCCCTGGACTTGGCAAAAGTTGAACAAGTCCATACCCAAATCGATAGTATTGTTGCTGCCTTTGGCCCGATTGATATTCTTGTCAATAATGCAGGTATGGGATACACCGGAGACTTAATCAACACATCCCTTGCAGATTGGCAACGAGTGATCGATTTGAATCTGACCAGTGTTTTCCAGTGTGTGCAAGGGGTTTTACCAGGAATGCGAGATCGAGGGTCTGGAACCATCATTAATGTTGTCTCCATTGCTGGTTTGCAAACATTTCCCAACTGGGGCGCCTACTGTGTCAGTAAATTTGGTTTGATGGCCTTATCCAAAACCCTGGCCATGGAAGAACGTGCAAATGGTATTCGAGTAACAGCCCTGTGTCCAGGTTCTGTGAATACTCCCATTTGGGATACCGAAACCGTTAAAGCCGACTTTGATCGCGCTGCCATGCTGACACCAGAGATTGTAGCCGAGTCAATTCTCTATGTCGCCTTATTACCAACGGTTGCCGTGATTGAAGAATTAACCCTCATGCCGAGCATCGGCGCGTTTTGAATCGTTCTCCCTGTCGATTCTAAAACCATTCACCTTTGTCATTTCTAAACCTTGATTTAAGATACACCATGACTATCTCACCAAGCACAAATGGGGTCAAAAATTTAGAGATCTCCATGACTGAAGCCAAAAATGAAGACACCAGTGGATTTCCCATTAGACCCGATCGCACTTTATCTCATGGTCACAGCACCCACTCCCAACCCTGCACGGAAGTGAGTGATGAACAAATGATGGATGCGGTTCGCACTATGCTGTTAGGGGTCGGGGAAGATCCTGAACGCGAAGGCTTACTCAAAACACCAAAACGGGTGGCTGAAGCCATGCGGTTTTTAACCAGTGGTTACAATCAATCCCTTGAAGATCTGGTGAATGGGGCAATTTTTGATGAAGGCCATGAAGAAATGGTGCTGGTGCGGGACATTACGTTCTTCAGTATGTGCGAACACCATATGTTACCCTTCATGGGTCGTGCCCACGTTGCTTATATTCCCAATCAAAAAGTCATTGGCTTAAGTAAACTGGCTCGAATTGTGGAAATGTATAGTCGCCGTTTGCAAGTTCAAGAACGTCTGACTCGCCAAATTGCTGAAGCAATTAAAACCATTCTTGAACCTCAAGGGGTGGCTGTGGTGATGGAGGCAACCCATATGTGTATGGCGATGCGTGGTGTTCAGAAACCGGGGTCTTGGACAGTCACCAGTGCAATGGTGGGTCTATTCCAAGATGAACAAAAAACCCGTGAAGAATTCCTGAATTTAATTCGCCATCAACCTGCATTTTTTTAAGTAATAGGGATTTTAACTGGGAATTAAGAATTTAAGATTGAGAATTAAGAAAAATTTAACTTATGCTAGAAACAGCTTAAGGGGTATCATTCTTAGTTCTTAATTCTAAATTCTTAGTTCAACGTTAACTGCAAAATTCATGATCACTCAACCCATCAAATTTGGAACCGATGGCTGGCGGGGCGTGATTGCTTCGGACTTCACCTTTGAACGAGTCGCTTTAGTGGCTCCCATTGCGGCTCAGGTTCTCTATCAAACCTACGGAAAAAGTACCGGAAGCCGGACGGTGATTGTTGGCTATGATCGGCGTTTTTTAGCTGAAGAATTTGCCCGATGTGCCGCGGTCGCCATCCAAACGGCAGGATTTGATGTCAAACTCAGTGAAACTTATGCTCCTACTCCGGCTTTTTCATTGATCGCTCATCAACAACAAGCTTTAGGGGCGATTGTTTTAACCGCTAGTCATAACCCCGGTAAATATTTAGGGTTAAAAGTTAAAGGAGCTTTTGGCGGTTCTGTGGGGCCAGAAATTACCCAACAAATTGAAGCGTTATTAACGGAACCTCCTACTTTTGAAACGACACCCGGAACTTTAGAACATTTTAATCCTTGGCCGAGTTATTGCGAAACCTTGCGTTCTAAAGTTGATATTGGGGGAATTCAAGACGCACTGAATCAAGGAAAAGTAACGGTTTTTGCTGATGTCATGCACGGGGCGGCGACCGGAGGATTAACTCAATTATTGGGGGATAAAGTTCACGAAATTAATACAAATCGTGATCCTTATTTTGGTGGCGGCGCACCGGAACCTTTACCTCGTTATATTCCTGAATTATTTGAAGAATTACAGGCTTTTCAAGCTTCTGATGGGGGTTTAGCCATTGGGTTTGTGTTTGATGGGGATAGCGATCGCATTGCGGCGGTGGATCAAAAGGGCAATTTCCTGAGTTCTCAAATTTTAATTCCCGTCTTAATTGAACATTTATCAACTCGTCGAGGATTTACCGGAGAAATTGTTAAAACTGTAAGTGGTTCTGATTTAATTCCTCGTATTGCACAATTATTCAATTTATCCTTGTATGAAACGCCGATTGGTTATAAATATATTGCTGATCGAATGTTAACGACTGAAGTTTTAGTCGGGGGTGAAGAATCTGGGGGCGTAGGTTACGGAACCCATATTCCTGAACGAGATGCGTTATTATCGGCGCTGTATGTCTTAGAAGCAATGGTACAGTCGGGGGAAGATCCAACGCAAACCTATCAACGGTTACAACAACAAACGGGTTTTGATTCGGCTTATGATCGGATTGATTTACCGTTAGCGAGTATGGACGTGCGATCGCGCCTTGTTGAACAATTGGACACTCAACCGCTACAGGAAATTGCAGGACAAGGGGTGGTTGATTGTTTAGCGGTGGATGGTTACAAATATCGCCTCGCCGATGGTCGTTGGTTATTAATTCGCTTTAGTGGGACAGAACCTGTTTTACGCCTCTATTGTGAAGCACCAACCCTGGATATAGTTCAGGAAACCCTAAACTGGGCTAAAGATTGGGCGAATCAATTCTAGGAATCAGTTATCAGTTATCAGTTTTTGAATAATTACGAATTACGAATTACGAATTACGAATTACGAATTACGAATTACGAATTACGAATTACGAATTACGAATTATTAATAATAAAAGTTAATATGATTATGAAAAAACTAATTGTAGCAACGGGAAATCCAGGGAAATTGAAGGAGATGCAGGCTTATTTGGAGGGTTTAGAGATTGAATTGCAGCTTAAGCCTAAAGATTTAGAAATAGAAGAAACCGGAACAACGTTTATAGAAAATGCAGGTTTGAAAGCGTCGCAAGTGGCGTTAGCAACGGGAGAATGGGCGATCGCAGATGATTCGGGGTTAGCCGTTGAAGCGTTAAATGGCGCACCGGGACTGTATTCTGCTCGTTACGCACCCACAGAAGCAGAATGTATTGTGCGACTGCTGAAGGAACTGGGGGATACTCCCAACCGCAATGCTCAATTTATCTGTGCTGTAGCTGTTGCGAGTCCCGATGGTTCTATGGCCATCCAGTATGAAGGAATTTGTAAAGGAATCATCACAAAAGAACCGCAGGGAAGTGGGGGGTTTGGCTACGATCCGATTTTTTATGTTCCTGAAGTTCAAATGACCTTTGCCCAAATGCCTGCGGAATTAAAACATCAACTTTCCCATCGAGGTCAGGCTTTTCAAGGTGTTTTACCTCAACTGCAAGCTTTATTATAGGGAACAGAAGGAAAAACAGGGATACAACAAAGCCGTATCCCCCTTTTTGTTACACCAGAAATACATGGGAGCTTGGTAGCCTCGTCTATAAGCGAGCGAGGTGGAAAAGCGACTCAAGCGGTTTTAACCGAAGCGTAATGATGAGGGTCTTCAATATATTTCTGTATTGTTTCAGCACTAACATTTCCTGCTGTACTAAAAAAATAACTCTTACTCCATAAACTAGGTAACTTGAGTAATTCAGGAAATTCCTTGCGGAGGATATTAGAAGCCCTCCCTTTCAAAAACTTAACAACTAAATGGATTGGCATCGTAGGAGGAAACTCAATAAATAGATGGACATGATCAGGAGCTATCTCACAAGCCCGAATATTCCATCCTTTCTCCGTTGCTAAATCTTGCCAAACTT